>CAYPCO010000001.1:0-21041 GCA_964409265.1 uncultured archaeon
TAATTTGGATCCATACTATGATATAAAACTTAAAATGAAGAATCTGCAAATTTTGAAAAATTACAACAACTTTAGGTTCGTAAAGGGTGATATTCTTAACGGTTCTTTGCTAGACAGTCTGTGCGACAATGTTGAAATAATATATCATGAAGCTGCTGTTGCCGGTGTAAGAGCATCTATAAAAAATCCTGTAAAATATTTTGAAACAAACGTGTTAGGGACACTTCATATACTAGAAACAGCAAGGAAAAAATCGGTTAAAAAAGTTGTCTATGCGTCTTCATCGTCTGTTTACGGAAATGTTCCTAAAGAAGATCTACCTTTAAATGAATCTATACCTACAAGGCCAATCTCACCATATGGACTAAGCAAGCTTCAAGGTGAAGAGTTGTGTAATCTTTACTCAAATATTTATGGTTTGAAAACAGTTTGTTTAAGATATTTTACGGTTTATGGTCCGAGACAGAGACCAGATGAGGCAATAACAAAATTTATTATCAGAATACTTAAAGATGAACATATAGAAATATACGGAGATGGTAACCAAACAAGGGATTTCACCTATATTTCAGATATAATAAGTGGAACCATCTTAGCAGCAGAAAAGGGTGAGGGGGTTTATAATTTAGGAAGCGGAAAAAGTATAACGGTAAATGAGCTTGTTGAAGTTATAAGCAAAATTGCTGGTAAAAAACCAAAAGTGATTCATGTTGCTAAACAGATAGGTGATGTCGAACACACACTAGCTGATATAACTAAAGCTGAAACAGAACTTGGATATAAACCAAAGGTGTCTTTAGAAGATGGTGTTAGAAACCATGTTGAGTGGTGCATAGAAAATGTCTAAGGTTTTGGTCACAGGTGGTGCAGGATTTATAGGTTCTCATTTAGTAGACGAACTTCTCAAGTTAGGACATGAAGTTGTTGTTATAGATAATCTTACAACAGGAAAAGAAGATAATATATCTCATATACGTAGTGAAATAGAATTTATTAAAGGTGATATAAGGGATTCTGAAACAATTAAAAAATGTTTAGATGGTGTAGAATATGTTTTTCATCTTGCTGCACTACCATCTGTTTTTAGATCGATAGATGATCCATTAACCAGCAATGATATGAATATAAATGGAACTTTGAATCTTCTTATTGCTTCTAGAGATGCTGGTGTAAAAGGGTTCATATATTCTTCTTCATCATCGGTTTACGCAGGGATAGATGAAATACCTAAACGTGAGGATATGTGTCCTAAACCACTATCACCATACGGTATAACCAAACTAACGGGCGAGCTTTATTGCAAAATCTTTAGCGATCTTTATGGTCTCAAGACAGTAAGCTTAAGATACTTCAATATATTTGGACCTAGACAGAACCCTGATTCAGAATATGCAGCCGTTATACCAAAATTCATAAAACTTATGCTCTTAGGAAAAAGACCTACCATATACGGAGATGGTAACCAAACAAGGGATTTCACTTTCGTAAAGGATGCTGTTAAGGCTAACATACTATCTATGAATGCAAAGGTAAGTGGTGAGACGTTCAATATTGCGTGTGGTAATCAAACCTCTTTGAACGAGTTAGTTAAAAAAATAAACTCATATTTGGGAACAGATATAGAACCTATATACGAAGATCCTAGGCCTGGAGATGCTAGATATTCTCAGGCAGATATATCAAAGGCATCTAAATTTTTAAACTATAAACCGAGTTATACTTTTGATGAAGGTCTCAGACTTACTATAGAATGGTTCAGGAGAAAGTATGGACTTAAAAAGGATTGAAAATCGTGAAGTTGTTATTTGTGTCGTTGGTTTAGGTTTCGTTGGGTTTCCGCTAGCTTTAGAGTTCGCTAAGAACGGGTTTGATGTTATTGGATATGATATAGATGAAGATAAAGTAAAGAAAATTAATAATTTAGAATATTCTTGTGATGAGATAGAAAAATCTGAGATAAATGCAATCATCAAGAATTCTAAAATTGTGTTTACAACAGATCCATCATTGATTAGTAGAGCAGATTTTGTCATAATCTGTGTTCCTACACTCTTAAACGAAAGGAAAGAACCAGATCTGAGGCATATAATAAACGCAGGTAGAACCGTTGGAAAATATATGAAAAAAGGGTGTTATGTTGTCTTGGAATCGAGTGTCTACCCTGGTGTTACGGAAGATGTTTTAAAGCCTGTTTTGGAGGAAGAGTCTGGCCTTAAATGCGGAAGTGATTTTAAAATTGGATATTCACCTGAAAGATCAAGTCCTGGTATAAAAGAACACAATCTCAGAACCATAGTTAAAGTCGTGAGTGGTATAGATGAAGAAACGGTCATAAATTTAGAAGGGCTTTATAAAACTGTTGCCAAAGCCGGTGTTTACAAAGCTAAAAATATAAAAACAGCAGAAGCAGCAAAGCTTTTAGAAAATATTCAAAGAGATGTAAATATAGCAATGGTTAATGAGATGTCAAAGATATGTAAAGCGATAGGAATAGATGTTTATGATGTTATTGAAACCGCCGGAACCAAGTTTAATTTTTACAAATATTATCCTGGTCTTGTTGGTGGCTACTGCATTCCTGTGAATCCATACTACATGACATTTAAGGCGAGGCAACATGGTATAGAACCTGAACTTATGCTTACTGCAAGAAAAGTTAATGAAAGCATGCCGAAATATGTTTGTGAGATTGTTGAGAACGCTTTGAATGATGTGGGAAAATCAATATCTGAAAGTAAGATTCTAATAATAGGTCTAACATTCAAAAAGAATGTTAGCGATCCGAGAGAATCACCATCAAAAGAGGTTATTGATATACTTGTATCCAATGGTTGTTCGGTTTTTGGATATGACCCACTCGTGGGTTCAGAAAAAATAAGGAAATTTTTTAACATAGAGCCAATTGAGGACTTACAACATTTGAGCGATATTGATTGTATTTTGGTGTTAATGGATCATGATGTTTTCAAAAATATCTCTGTAAATGATTTAAAGACGGTTGTAAATGAAAAACCTGTTATAGTTGACACAAAAAGATTATTTAATAAATCTAAGATGAATAAAGAAGGATTTGTTTATATAGGATTTTAAGTATGACGGAGATAACTAGAAGAAAAATAAAATCATTCCTTAAAGAAAATAGTACGAAAAAACTTACACTCAATATTGGTGCTGGAACAAGAAAGTTGTATGAATTTTTCCCTCATCAGATAAGAATCGATATATCAAAAAAATCTGATATTGATATCCTATGTGATGCACATAATCTGTGTTTTAAAGATAACGTTTTTGATTCTGTTCTCTGTTCCGAAGTTTTGGAGCATCTCAGAGAACCTCAGGCAGCACTAGATGAAATATATAGAGTAATGAGAAAGAATGGTAAATTGCTTTTAACAACAGTTTTTATGTATCCTTATCACAACTCACCCTGGGATTATTTTAGGTTTACTAAGGACGGTCTTGCTTATCTTTTACGTAGATGGTCTAAAATCAAGATAACACCTTGTTGCAATAGATTTGAGTTCATAGGGAATCTCATACAATGTTATGGTGATAATGATCTAAAGATAATGGGAATTAGATTTGTATTGGTTTGGTGAAATAAGAATAGATTATATAGATGATAAATTAATAAGAGAGATAAGTAAAAGGTGAAATGTTATGTACAATTCACGATACATAAGGAATCTTTTTGTATATAACAAATGGGGTAAAAAATTGGTTAAAGAAAATATTCTTGATGTTGGATGCGACAGAGGATATATGCGTGATAGATACAAAAATTATATAGGAATAGATATCTCAGGAAATCCTGATATTATAGTAGATCTAGAAAAAGGTTATATTCCATTTAAGCCCAACACATTTCAAGTTGTTATTTGTCTAGATGTTCTTGAACATCTAGATAATTTACATGAAGTTCTAAATCAAATCGTAGATATTTCAAAGGAGTTTATTATATTATCATTCCCTAATGAAATAAGGTGGCTCAATTTAGTGAGATATATTTTTAAAACAAATGATAGAGAGTTTGGTTTGACACCAACCAATAGACACAAGTGGTTTTTAAGCTATACTCAATGTAGAAAATTTATTCTAGATTTTGCAAAGAAAAAAAATCTTGAAATTTATGATGAATATGTTGTTTTAGGACCTGTTTCTAAAATTTTTCACAAATTATTAAAATGGAAGTTCCCCAACTTAATGCCATATGCTTATTTTGTTGTTTTACAACATAAATGATAAATCAAATTCAAATCACATCCTCTTTCTTAAGATAAACCACAAAAATCATCCAGATGAGGAAGATTATAAACAGTATGTACCAGAAAGCGAATGGGTCTTTTTGTAAGGGAAGAAGAACATTCATGCCATAGATGCCCGAAATTGCAGCAGGTATGCTTATGAATATCGTGAAGATTGTGAGAAGCGTGATAATCCTGTTAAGTTTGTTGGAGAGAAGAATTGTGTAATAACTTCTTATATTCGATATGGTTTTGAGTGATGATTTGCATATGTTAAATCCCTGTTGAGCTTCAATTATAAGATCTTCTAAAATCTCCTTATCCTCTTTAAAGAAATTTATTTTGTTAACCATCCTCTCATAGAGCAAATTCATGTAATAGTATGATGAAACGAGTTGGTTAAGAATATCTTCTTGTTCAAGGAGAATATTCACATCCTTTTCTTTAAGTTTTATCATTCTCTTTCTCGTGTTTACTATCTTCAATATGTTGAGCGTTGCGATTTCAAACTCCTTGTTTATAAGAGAAAGAAGATTTATCAAACATTTAAGTTTCTGTGTGGTTATGAACCTAACCTTGTATTCTAATATCTTCTTCACACAGGTTGCTTCATGTCTAGACAAAGTCAAAAGATATTTATCAGTAACAGCAATAAGAAACGTACCAAGACCATCAGCATTAGGCAGGATGACTTTAACGAAAACGTAGATATCTCCATTTACAAAGTCTATTCTTGGTATTTCGTTAGGGTCAAGACCTGAGATGATATTTTCTCTATCAAAACCCAACTCTTCGGAAAGATAGTTTATTTCATCTTCTTCAGGATTGACTACATTGATCCAACATCCAGACTCAGGTTTCTTAAGCCTCTTGAGCCTGTCATCCTTAACCGTCCGTCTAAAATAAGATATCATAGTTAATAATACGTTCAGCGTTTAATAAGCTTTAAATATCTTATCACTCTTGCTTTAAACTCACGCCAATTTTTAACCGACGCACCTGCGGCTTTGACATGACCACCACCCATACCTATTCCTGAAGAACACCTTCTAGCCAAATCACCCACATTTATTTTTCCTGACTGATTTCTTAGAGATATCTTCCATCCCTTTTCATACCTTTTTCTTACTATAACAACCCTGTCAGGATTTTTCTCACCAAAAAACGTTGAAACAGCAGATGCAAGATTAAGTCTTGTTTTTATTAGATAGATGTTAAGTCCTATATCTTCATGAATCTCAGAGTGTTTTTCAGCATATTTCACAACCCTTCTTATT
The DNA here is from genome assembly GCA_964409265.1 of uncultured archaeon. GTDB lineage: Archaea > Aenigmatarchaeota > Aenigmatarchaeia > QMZP01 > QMZP01 > CAYPCO01. Next base: position 5,522 of record CAYPCO010000001.1, read on the forward strand.
TCTTCTCTAACCTTTTTATGCCAAGCCCCTATCTTTTTGGAACTTATAAATCTTTTATAATTTCTGGATTTAACCAAAATCTTTAAAACCATCTGTGCACCTTCAGAACCACTTAGTGTCACAGCAGAGCATATAAGTTCAGAGGCATATCCAAGTTTTGATGTCAAAGGTGCTTTACCGATTGATCCTGGATAGAGCTCTTCACATTCTCTGAGTATATCTTCACTATAGCTCAGGTCATAATCACCTATAGTTCCTATGGCAGCTATCCATATGTACGGTTTTACATTCTTGTTCATCATTTCTAAAAGTCTATAAACTATATAACTGGCTGCAAGATACGCATCTTGAAAGAACCTCGGATTTATATGAATAATGTTCTTTGAATTAAGGTTCTTCTCAGGTATGTGATGATCAATTATAACTATTTTAAGTCCAGGCAAAGATTTCTTTATTCTTCGAATCTTCTTCCATTCTTGATCAACAGCCAGATCAACGAAAACAAGAAGCTTTGGTTTTTTATCTATAATCTCATCAACAAACTCATCTTCCAACTCAGGACTTATTCTCGGTATGCACTCGAAAGAACCAAAGAATTTAATCAAGAGGGCTGCAGAGCATATACCATCTGCATCTCGATGATAGAGAAGAATCCTTTTTTCATCTATACAAAGAAAATTTTCCAGTTTTTTCAAAACCTTTCCATCCTTGATTATTTTATACATCATATCACCTATATACCACCCACCATCTTACAAGGAGAGGCATAAAACCACTCGCTATTATTCTCGCTATACACGTACCTAAAAGACCGTAAAGATATGTTAACACAAAGATAAGAACAATACCAACAAGATTTATGATGGTTTCTGCTTTATAAAGCCTGTTTATCTTTCCCTGGGATGTGAGTATGGTATTTACTACAGCGGACGGTCCTGCTATGGTTGAAATCATTAGTAGTTGGAAATAGAATATTGACTCAGCGTATTTGCTAGAATAGAAAAATAGAATGACAGGCGGCAAAAGGACCACACCAGCCAATATAATACCAACAGCTCCAAGCAGAATAAACACAAATCTTTTCCTTACAGCTTCACACGCATCCTTAAAACTCTTTCTGGCGAGGTCAGGAAAGGTTATGTGAGACAGTATTGACCATAGAGGCTTTGATTGGTTAGGAATGGCAGTAGCAACCGAGTATATGGCAAGTTCGTGAAAGCCAAGAAAAGAAGCAATAACCACCTTGTCTATATAGAATCTAAGTGCTCCAAGAGATGTAATCAACGTCAATCTTTTGCCATAAGGAACAATACCTTTGTCTACCTTTTTTCCTTTAACCTCCCTCATCACGTTAAGAAAAACGTAAATATTCACAAGGGTTGCTGAAGTAAGATAAACAGATATGACTATCAAAAGGTTTCTGAAGATATAACCAACGATGACCGTGATAAAGGATGAAATAACGGCAGAAAGGGTCGTCCAGAACGAATATCTATCGAATCTTTTCTTGCCTATAAAATAAGCAGAAATTATGTTAAATGTGGAAAAAAATGGGAATATCAGGGCTGTTATGATTAAAGATAAAAACAACAGATACTCTCCTATAGAAAGGTAGTAAAGACTCAGGAGAAACAACAAAAAACTTCCAGAGGTAGAATACAGAATCTTTTTCTTGGCTCCTAATAAAAGAGAACCCTCATATCCCTTCGCAACAGAAGCGCTCAGTGCAATATTTATTCCTGGTAGAGAGAAGAGTGAAACAATTCCTAAAAGTGAGAAGACGAAATTATACTGTCCGTAAACCTCATGGGGAAACACTCTTGCAAGGAGAACGGACAAAGCCAAAGCAGCAAGGGCGGAAAAAACATTTTGTGTTATCATATATGCACTATTCTTTATGTAATAAACTAGGTCTAAACCAACTAACCTTTCTACTCTTTTTAGAACATCGTGGTATACGGACATTTTAGATCTTCAATGATTTTAGATATTTTTTCAGTTCATCTTTCAGATCTTGTCTTTCCAAAGCAAATTCTATTGTGGTCTTGATGAAGTCAAGCTGATTTCCTATATCATATCTCCTGCCAAAAAATTCATACGCGTAAATATCTCTTTCTAGTATTCTAAGAGAATCAGTTAGTTGTATTTCACCACCACTTCCTGGTTTGGTTTTTTCTATACATTCAAATATATCCGCTGTTAAAATATATCTTCCAGCAATACCAAGATCTGATGGTGCCTCTTCAAGACTCGGTTTTTCCACAAGATCCTTAACAAGATAAATTCTATCATCAACCTTTACAGGGTCTATTATACCCTTCGTGGGGATTTTTTCTTTAGGGATCCTTTCTACACCAAGAACAGGCGATTTATATCTTTCATAGATATCTATCAGCTGCTTCGTGCACGGTGTGTCAGAAAGAATTATATCATCGCCTAGAAGAACAGCGAAGGGTTCCGAACCAACAAATTTTTTTGCATATCTCACAGCATCTCCAAGACCATTTTGCTCTCTTTGTCGAATGTAATGTATGCTTACGTGTTCTGGTATAACCTTTATGTCCCTTAGAAGGCTGAGCTTACCTCTATCTTTCAATATCCTTTCAAGTTCATGGTTTGCATCAAAATGATCTTCTATGGCACGTTTGTTTTTTCCAGTTATAATAAGTATATCGTCTATACCTGAATCGATAGCTTCTTGAACAACATACTGAATAACGGGTATGTTTATTATAGGTAACATCTCCTTTGGCTGTGCCTTGGTCGCGGGTAGAAACCTTGTTCCAAGACCAGCAGCAGGTATTACAGCTTTTTTCACCTTCATTCTTTCACCAGCATATACCTTCACATCCCTTCACACCTTTCAATACACGTCTACCTTCTATTATCAATCTGTTTTTCATCACACCGAAATCCGTATCGCGTAGTGATTTAAATTCGTCCCATTCAGTAAGTATGAGACAGGCATCTGATTCGTTCAGAGCATCTCTTGGGTTTCTACAATATGTTATGTTCGGAAACATCTTTTTAAAATCATCCATAGCTTTTGGATCATACGCTTTCACTTTACATCCCCTTTTGAGAAGCGAGTCAACTATCTTAAGTGATGGGGCATCTCTTATATCGCTTGTATTCGGCTTAAACGACAAACCTAAAACAGCTACGGTTTTATCTTTCAAATCACCGAGTCTTTCCTTAAGGAGCTCAACCATTCTTAAGGGTTGCTTCTTGTTGATCTCAAGAACCTCTTTAAGAAGTTTTGGTTCGTATCGAAGGCTTTCGCTTTTCGCTATCAGTGCGCTCAAATCCTTTGGAAAGCAGCTTCCACCAAAACCTATACCTGCATTGAGAAACTCTCTACATATTCTGTGATCAAGACCAACGGCATCCATAACCTCGTATGTGTCTATATCCAGTTTTTTACATATATTACCTATCTCATTTGCAAACGATATTTTGGTTGCGAGAAAGGCATTTGAAACGTATTTAATCATCTCAGCTGTTCTCCAGTCAGTTACGATTATAGGCGAATTAAAGTTTTTGTAAAGCCTCTTCAATGCATCTATTGATTTCTCATCAATACCACCGATAACAATTCTATCTGGGTTAAGAAAATCATTAAGAGCAGATCCTTCTCTTAGAAATTCGGGATTAACACAAAGACCAAAGTAATTACCAAAGGATTTTCCTGAAAACCTTTCTAATAAAGGAAGAACGATTCTTTCTGTTGTTTCAGGAACAACGGTAGATTTAACAACAACGATATGATATGCATTCTTGTCCTTAAGAACCATTCCCAGATCTTTCGAAACCTTTTCTATGTAAGAAAGATCTATACCTTTCTTTCCAAAAGGTGTTGGAACACATATGAAGCTTATATCAGAGTTCAACACAGCATATTGAAGGTCGTCGGTTGCTTTTATCTTTCCTAAATAGAGCTGCTCAACAAGTTCGTCTTCAAGTTCTGGTTCATAAAACGGGCAAATGCCATCGTTTATCTTATTTACCTTTTCTCTATCATTATCAACAAGTATAACATCATTTTCCCTTTTTGCAAAACCAACGCCAGTTGAAAGACCAACAAAACCGCTTCCTATAACAGAAATTTTCATATTTAATATTAAGGACAGATTTTAATAAACACACATTTATTACAGCCCCAAGATAATAATAAAACATGAAAGGTGTAACGCTAATATCTGCTGTTATTCTTATAGGCGTTACACTCACAGCAATTGCAATAATATATCAGGCAGGTATCCCTATCATCAAAAAAATGCAATCAACTGCAACGGTTGAAAGGATGAAGCAAGTCTTTCTCCAACTTGACGATCTTATACAACAGGTTGCATCTGAAGGCAATGGTTCAAGAAGAACAGCATACATAAAACTCGGATCAGGCAACCTTGTTTTTAATGGTTCTGAGAACAGAATAGAATGGACATTCGAAAGCGATGCAGAACTTGTGTCACCAAGATCTTACATCCATTTAGGCAACGTGATCTTCGGTTCGAATCTCGATACAAAGGCCTATGAGGATCAATACCAGGGCACGGATGTATATGTTCTGGAGAATGAACATCTGAAGGTCTTTTTTAGAAAGATTGGCTCTGTAAGCTCACTACAAGAATATAACACAACAGATATTCTAATGGCCGTCTATATGAAGGATATAAAAGAATGGGTACCTTTGGAATCTCTTGAAATATCCCTTGGAAGTGAAGAATCTAAAACAGGTAGTGGATATACAATTCTAAGCAGTACAGGCAGTGATTTGCCATATGCAACTTTAACCGCATATATGAACTCTTCTCAAGGGGAGTATTACATAAATTTTACTCTTGAATCCGGTGCTGATTTTATTATTGTTGAGGGATATAGATGAAGGGCGTGTCACCTCTCATATCAATGATAATCCTTATAGGTATTGCTATAGCTATAGGAGCTATGCTATCACCCTGGATAACAAGACTTATTACATCAGGTATGAACGAGGCATCTAATCAAACTCATACGGAAATAAAATGTCAAAATCTTGCATATGATTTCGATAGCAGCTATGGTGTAAACGGTGCCGAATGGGACTTTTCAGGATCAAATGATTGGTTGAGAGTTAAGATAGTAAACACAGGGACAATAAATGTTTATGGTTTTTCTTTTGAAATACTTCTTGATTCAGGAACCCCTGTTATAAAGCACTTTGTTGCTACATCGTCAACACAAAGGACAGAGTCAAAGCCATTGAGACCGGGGCAAAGTTATATAATTGAAGCAAATATAACGGAAGATCTAACAGGAACAATTAAGGAAATAAAGATACTAAATGCGGTTTGCCCAGAAATATACGCAACTATAAGGTTTTAAGCATGAAAGAACAAAATCATAACATGATGAAGCAAGATAAACACATCTTAAGATCTATAGATAAATTGAAAGAGAAAATAGAGTTCTTAGAGAAAGAAAACAAAAAAACCATCGAAGAGTTGGAGGCAAGGATGATATCCCTTGAGAATGAACTAAGATCTCTCAAAGATGTGGAAAATCAGATGAAAACATTGGATGTTAAAGGTCTAAGAAGAGATTTAGAAGCTCTTAAAGCAAGAACAGAATGGCTCGAAAATTTTGTGAATGGTTTTAGTATAGAACCTTTCATGGAAAAAATACATGAGATAGAAGCGACTATACAAAGGGTTAAAGCCCTGTCACCGATAGTTATAGAGTGATAGAATGAACTGGACTATAGTTGCATTCCTTATAGGACTCATAATAGGATATATAGCAGGACTCTATCTGCCTATCTGAAGTCTTGCCAGAAAAAACATTCTTTTTTCGTTTTTATCGTCTTCAGCACGTTCAAACATATCTCTTCAAACTCTTCTTGAGATATATGCTTACCACCAAGGCTTATTATGAAGCTGCTCACAGGTATGTTAAGTCCGTAGAGAGCATCTCTAACTTCTGGATATAATATTCCACCATAACCAGGTGAAAGATTCTGATCAACCACGCCAACAGCCTTCACATGTGACAAAGCTTTTTTTAACTCATTTTTAGGAAATGGTCTGTAAACTCTTATTCTAACCAGACCTATTTTATACCCTTTTTTTCTTAAAGCAAGGACAGCAGCCTTCGCTATGGTTGTATTCGAACCTATTGTGATAAGTGCTGCTTGAGCATCTTTCATCATAAAGCTTTCTAAAAGACCATATCTTCTCTTGAAGATCTTCCACCACTCCTTATGGACATCATTTATAATTCTTAAAGCGTTTCTGTGAGCAAGATATATTTGTTGTCTAAAATAGGTATATTCTTTCATAACACCAACACCCAAAGCCATGGGTTTTTTCACATTCAAAACAACATCTGCTTTTCTCTTTGGAAGAAATCTATCTACAAGTTTTTGTGAAGGTATTTCAACAGGTTCTCTTGTATATGATTGTATAAATCCATCCATGTTTATGACTGCTGGAAGAAGGACACGATTATCTTCGCATACTTTGAAAGACTGAATAACCGTGTCAAGAACCTCTTGATTCGTTTCACAGAAGAATACAATCCATCCTGAATCCCTAAGGTCAAGAATATCATTATGATCAGGCCATAGAGTTATTGGTGCTGAAAGTCCGCGTGAAACGTTTATCATAACAACAGGAAGTCTCATTCCTGAAGCAACATACATCATTTCATGCATCAGCATTAGACCTTGCGAAGATGTTCCTGTAAAAACTCTTGCACCAGCGGCAGATGCAGCAATAGCAGCTGACATTACCGAATGTTCTGATTCTACAGGAACAAACTCACCCTTCCATGAACCTTCTGACTTCCATTTTGCAAAGGTTTCTATAAGCTCAGTTTGTGGTGTTACAGGGAAGTTGGGTACAACCTCAACTCTCGCAAGCCTACCACCCCAAGCAGCAGCAGAATTACCGTCAAGTAAAGTTTTGACCATATTAATAAGTTTAGTTTTTTAATTAATTATATGGGCTTTCTTGATTTTTTCAGAAAGAAGAGCAAAGATGTTAAACCTCAGAAAACGCTTCAGGTTCATGTTCTTGAACTCCCAGAATGGATTAAAAAAACCTTTAACGATCAGATAAAGGATATATTAAACACAGCAAGAAAGATGCAAAAAAGTATAGTAAAAGGCTTTTCCGATGTAAAGAGATCATGTGAATCTCTTGAAAAATCAGATCTAAGCGGAACAGATAGGATACACTCTGCTGCAAGAATGGTCAAGGAACAGTTTGTCAAAAAAACTATAAAACTTTCCGAAAGTTTTCAAGGACTACAATCAATAGACAATTATAAAAATCTCAAGGAATTTCACGATCAAGTTGTATCAGCTCTTGATGCTATGACCGATGTTACACAGAAGCAAGCGTTCCTTCTTTCAAATTATTTCAGAGATGAGATAAATCAAGTCACAGAGAAGATAAAATCGGTGAGAGAGATTGCTGATAGTCTTGGAAATTTCATAGAGTTTGATACAGGACCTCTCTATCTTCTAGATGTTGTTCGAGAAAAGATCAAAACCTATCAGAGACTAAAAAACGAACTAAAATTACTTGAAAAAGAAAAGAGTGATCTTGAAACAAAACTTTTTGAAATCAAAGAATCTCTTCAGCACCAGAAAGCATCACTTCAAAAGCTTTTAGAAAGTGATGAGTATGTTGAGTTTGAAAAAACCGAAAGGGAGATAGAGAAATTAAATAAAACACTTTCAGAAATAAGAGAAAAACTTCTTCAAGAGGTAACATCAATAGAAAAACCATTCAGAAAACTGGAATATCTTGCAAACAAGGATTATATACTCACTAAAGATCAGGAATGGTTTTTAACAGAATTTCTCGAGAAACCATTTGAAACCATCATGCTTGATGGAAGCGAAGAGTTTCTCGAAGACATTCTAACAACTATAGACACACTTCTTAAGGAAAACAAGCTTGCTTTAAAGACGCAGGAATATAAAAGGCTCAAAGAACTTCTTAATAAACTCGAGTCTAAGATACCACAGCTCAAGGAGTTGTATAAGAGGACCGAGGCTGAACTAAAATCCCTTCAAGATGGAATGAAAGAGTACAGTCATATCTCGAAGGAAAAGAAACATCTTGAGGATTCGTTGAAAAAGGGAGAAAAGGATATAAAATCCATCGAAGAAGATCTGGAGAATGTCAAGAAAAAAACAGAGAGCATCAGAAACGAGATTAAAGGTATACTGAAAGGATTAGAAAGCGAAATCACCGAAGTAACAGGAATGAAGATAATTATAGAGGAGTGACTTTTTATGGGATTTGAAAAACACATTGATAAAAGGATTTTAAAGATAGCGAAAGATATTGTTGAGAAATGGAATGTATGTGATAACTGCTTAGGCAGACAATTCGCTCAGATCGGAAGAGGGTTTACAAATCAGGAAAGAGGAAGAGTCATAAGAAAAGTTCTTCTTTCAAAAAAACAAGCAAAACCATTTGATCCAAAGAAAGGATGTGAGGTTTGTTTGGGATTTTTCAAAAACATAGATAAATGGGTTGAAAAGGCTTTGAAAGCCTTAAGGGGTTTAGAATTCCAGTCCTTTCTTGTTGGAACTTTAATGAGTGATGAGTTTGCAAAGAGAGAGGAATCTCTCTGGGAAGATGTGGGTATAGAATATTGCGAATCAATTAAGGCTGAAATAAATAGAGAGGTAGGAAAGCTTATAGAAAAGAAAACGGGAAAAAAGGTCGACAAAGAGAACCCGGATGTTGTTATAACTTTAGATCTTCAAAACCAGAAGATAGATATTCGAATAACTTCTGTTTACTTTTATGGCGAGTATAAGAAGCTTATAAGGGGTATACCACAAACTAAATGGGATAAGTATCCTCTAACAATAGAGGATATAATAGCAAAACCTTTCATGGAGGCCCTTGAAGGAAAAGCTCATGCGATGCATGCTGCTGGAAGAGAGGATATAGATGCTAGATGTCTGGACTGGAGACCATTCGTTCTTGAGATTATAGAACCAAAAAAAAGAGACACAGATCTATCAAAGATCCAAAAGATTATAAACGAAACGGGAATGATTGAGGTTAGAAATTTAAGAAAGACCGACAGGCATGATGTCGTCAGAGTCAAATCCATGAGTCCTGATAAAACCTACAGGATTCTGGTCGAGTTTGAAAAACCACTAAAAGATCTTGAGAGGCTAAAATCGCTGATAGGACCCATAAAACAAAAGACACCAACGCGTGTTTTACACAGAAGAGCAGATAGATTAAGAATAAAAAGAGTAAAGGATATAAAATGGAAAGTAATAAACAATAAAAACCTTGAGTTAATAATTAAAGGACAGTCTGGGCTCTATATAAAAGAGCTTGTGACTGGTGATGATGGTAGAACAAGACCATCAGTCTCAGAGATACTTGACAATCCAGGAAAGGTCATAGAACTTGATGTAATAAAGATACATCTGGAGGAAGCATGACAACGTTTGGTAAGGGTTTAAGGAAGAGAACGAGAAGAAAACTTAGAAAGAAACTTAGAGAGAAGTTTACCGTGACAAGGTTCTTACAGGAATTTAAGAAGGATGAAAGGGTTGTTATAGAACACGAACCATCATCACAAAAAGGTATGCCACATCCAAGATTCAAAGGTCTTATTGGTGTTATTGCCGAGAAAAGAGGCAGGGCGTATGTTGTTAATGTTAAAGTTGGTAATAAAATTAAAAAGATCATAGCAAGACCAGAACATTTAAAGCCAGTAAAATAAAATTATAAGGTGAAATCATGAAAGTTCTTGAGGAAAGATTCGTAACATGGGCAGAGGCAAAGAACATTTTGGAAAAGAGAAAGAAGGAAAAGGAACTCGGCTATGAGCAAAAGAACGCTCTTGAACATTTAAGGAAATTTACAGCTCTGCCGTTGAAAAAAGTCAAAGAAATCGAAGAGGAATTAAAGAAGATAGAGCGATTGAAAGAGAAACATATAGTCATGATAATTAACATGCTTCCACAGGATGTTGACGAACTTAATGTACTTTTTGCGAATGAGATGATAACCCTTTCTGAAGATGAAAAGAAGCAAATAGTGGATACTGTTAAGAAATTCAGCTAAGAAATATAAAACACAAAATCAATTCTAAAAGCGTGATAATATGAGACCCAGAGATAGAAAGATAAAAAAAGATGAATGGGCGATTGTTCTGGATTTTCTTTCTCATGGTCACTATGGTATGGAAAGAGCTCAACCAGTAGCTCAGGTTCTCGGTGATACATATTTTTCACTTCTTGAGGTCATAATAAGAGATGGTGTTACAGTCAGCGTCGGTGAGAGGATATATATAGGTGATGGAAAGAGAGACAAAGTTAAATACATACACGGTAGAATAAGTCCAGAAGAACTTACAGGAGCAGCAAAGGAAGAGCTTCCCCTAGTGATAGAGAAGATAATCGAAAAAAATCCTAAAAGATTCCTTGATTTCTTCAACAGATCAGGTCAAATAACAACAAGAATGCACCAACTCGAACTTCTACCAGGAATAGGCAAGAAACACCTCTGGGCAATCCTTGAAGAAAGAAAAACAAAACCCTTTGAATCCTTTGAAGATCTAAAGAAAAGGGTTCCACTTTTACCTGATCCTGAAAAGATGATAGTTAGAAGGATAATCGATGAGCTTAACAACAAGGACAAATACAGGATCTTTGTTCCAAAAATAGAAAAGGAAAAGAAAAGGTTCTAAATTATGCTCGTGAAGGATATAATGACTTCTGATGTGAAAACCATTGATCCAGACGCAAGTGTTCAGGAGGCAGGTCAGATAATGAGTAATTTTGACATAGGATGTGTTGTAGTTGCAAAGGATGGTAGACTTTTAGGAATCCTAACAGAAATGGATATTGTGAGAAGAGTGGTTGCTAAGAACAGGTCACCATCTAAAACCAAAGTAAAGGATGTTATGTCAAAAGAACTTGTTGTTATAGAACCTGATGCAAGTGTTGAGGAAGCAGCAGAAGCCATGATAAACCATAAGGTCAAGAAACTGCCTGTTGTTTTAGCAAATCAACTTCTAGGTATAGTCACAGCTATGGATATAGTCAGATCTCAACCAAAACTAATCGAACAGATAGGTAAGCTTATATTTCTTCCACAAAAGAGGCTAACTGCGGGATAATGGGCTCGCTGGGATTCGAACCCAGGACCTTCCGCTTTTACGCCGGCATAGAGCACTCGTTAAGCAAAAGCGCTTAACGGCCTTATAAGACGGACGCTCTAGGCCAACTGAGCTACGAGCCCTTGGTGATATATATTACAAATTCTCTTTAAATTCCTTTGCACAAAATCAGTTATTCTTTCTCTTCTTCCTCTTTCACTCTTTCCTCAACCTCTTCCTTTATTCCCAGAGCTTCTATCATCTCTTTATATCTATTTCTTATGGTAACCTCTGTTACACCGATAGCATCAGCAACCTCTCTCTGTGTTTTCTTCTCATCTTCAAGAACAGCAGCTATATATAGAGCCGCTGCAGCAACACCTATTGGACCCTTACCAGAGGTCACATCCTTCTTGGATGCTTCATCAAGAATCTCTACTGCCCTAACCTGCACCCTTTCAGAAAGGTTAAGGAGTGAACCAAATCTTGGAACATAATCCTGGGCCTTAGCTGGAAGGATTCTTATACCAAGTTTTCTGGCTATGTATCTGTAGGTTTTTCCTATATCTCTTCTGTTTATTCCAGAAGCTTTGGATATCTCATCAAGTGTTCTTGGAGCTCCGTCTTCTCTACAAACCGTGTAAAGCAGAGCAGCAATTATGGATTCGGTTGATCTCCCTCTGACAAGACCCTTATTAACAGCCTGTTGATAAAGTCTTGCAACCTTTTCATGGATTGCACGAGAAAGATGTAGTTGGGATACAAGTCTTTGCAGTTCTGAAAATGCAAAGGAAAGATTTCTATCTTTTGACTTTATTAACCTCTTGTGCCATTTTGTTAATCTGTAATATTGAGCTCTTTTTTTAGATGATACCTTGAATAGTTCACCCTTGCCTTTGCCTATCTCGGTTGTTATCCCTTGGTCGTGTTTTGTTGGTGTGAGGGCAGCACCTGTTCTAACCCTTCTTATTCTTTGATCATCATCAAATGCTCTCCACTCTTGTGTCGTATCTATTAGAGATTCGTCTATAACAGCACCACATTTATTACAAACAGACTCACCCCTTTCATAGTCATATCTAATGCTATCGGAGCCGCATTCAGGGCAAACCCGTTTCTTTTTCTTTTCTTCAATCTCTAACATATTTTTTACCTTTTAATAGTTAAAACTTAAGTCAACTAATATATTTTAAACACACCATTTATAAAGATTTCTATACTACAACATATATTATTAAAAATACATTTTAAGCTGGTTGCTTTCCTTGAGGCTGTACAAAACCCTTTTCATAGTTTTCTCTTTATGTAAAGCGCTCCATAGATATGCTTCGTCTCTTGTATTTTGTGTGATAAGAAAAACAACCCTGCCTAATTTTTGCCTACCAACTCTACCTCTTCTCTGAATTGCTCTTATTTCTGAGGGGACCGCCTCATAAAAAACAGCAAGATCCATTTCTGGTATATCAAGACCTTCCTCACCAACTGATGTGCATACTAGAACATTATAATTGCCGGATCTAAACTCCTGAAGTCTTCTTAATTGCTCTTTTTGAGTTATGCCCTCTTTCTGACCAACGAATTCTACAGGTCTTAAACCTTCTATTCCACTCAAGGCAGAAACTATCTCTTTAACAGTGTCTCTAAAATTTGCAAACACTATTATTTTAGAGTCTGGTTTCCGAGATATCTGTTGATAGACAATAGAACAGAGTTTACTTATCTTGGGATGTTTTGAACCCTTCTGAAACAGTTCATGTGTAAGTCTCATAGCCTCTATAACCCTCTCGTCCTTCATGAGGTTTCTGGCAGCTGATGTTCTATCAGAAGCAAGTTTTTTCCAGTACTTCTCAAGAACACTTATGCTCTGCGTTTCCAACAAGGTTAGAGCATGTTCCAGTTTTATAAGTTGTGAAACAACAAATACACCAGAGAAAGCCTTTTTATTACCATCCTTTATCTCCTTTGACAGTCTTGTTTGCAAGGTCAGAAGGTCTCTTTTATAGACCCTTCCCCTAATGAACTTCATATCTTTTAAGGATTGCAACTTTTCTCTGTAAATAGATTCAAGTATACCCTTTATTCTTAGGAAACTTTCAGGCAACGGGACTCTGACAAATTCTATAAGCCTTTTCTTAATCCATGGTGCAACATCCATGTCCTTTTCGGTCCTTATCTCAACGGTTTCTATGCCTAGGTTGTCACATATCCTTTTTATCCTTTCTGATGTCCCACCAGGCGATGCTGTTAGGGCAAGAATTCTCGGGTTCTCTGCTTCTTCCATATACCGATCCGCTATATACGGATAAGCGTAACCACCTATTGCGTGATGTGCTTCATCTATAACAAGCAAAGAGAACGGCCTCAGTGAAAGCGCACCATTTTTTATATCATTTTCTATTACCTGTGGTGTCGCAAAGATAAGTCTTTTCTCCTTATATAAATACGTTCTTTTCATAGGTGGTATCACACCAGTTAAAACACAGGTTTCGTTTTCATCGATAGTGAGCGATTTTAGAAAGACTTTATGATGCTGGTTGATCAAAGGTCTTGTTGGAGCAACAACCAAAACCTTTGAATTAGGATATTTTTCGAGTCTATGTGCAGTAAGCATAATAGCTATGTTGGTCTTTCCAAGTCCTGTTGGAAGAACACAAAGTGTATTTTTCTTTATTGCCGTTGATAGAATCTTTTGTTGATACTCTCTTGGTTCAAAAATACCTTCTTTAAGAAGACCCATATTTATACACCGGTTATTAATTGTTATATATATGGGAAATAAAGAGGTTGTTGGTATTGTTGAGAAAATAAAGGTAATCGGTGAGAATTCTGTTGAGTGCTACGCATTGTTCGACAGTGGCGCTAACTCAACATCAGTTGATACAAGACTTGCTGCTAAAGCAAGGCTGGGTCCTATAGTTAAAACAACAAGAATAAAAAATCCGTCCATAAGTAGTGAGACAAGAAGACCTGTTGTTAAGGCAAAAATAGAGATTTTAGGAAAGACGTTTGACACGCTCGTTAATATTCAAGACAGATCTCATATGAGCTTTCCAGTTATAGTTGGAAGAAACATTCTTAAAGGAAATTTCGTTATAGATCCTCACAAAAATTATAAGCTTTATCTAAGATTAAAGGGGAAGAAAGGATGATACCGGAATCAAAACTTAGATATGAAAGACTAAGGGGGGTTCCTCACATAAGAGAGCCGGGTAATGCAGTCAGGAATAATACAGGAGCATGGAGAGTCTTTAAACCGGTTTGGGACCTTAAAAAATGCATAAAATGTAAGCGATGCTGGGTTTTTTGTCCAGATTCTGCAATAGAATGGAAAGGAAAACCTGTTGTGGATTATGATGTATGTAAAGGTTGTGGTATATGCTCAAAGGTATGTCCTGTTGGTGCAATAAAAATGGTAAGAGATATGCACGAGGAGAATAAATTAATTAAATAAATTTGATAATTTATTATGCCTGACAGATTCAGAAAGATATCCTCAAAGACTGGTGATACCGAGTTCTATTCTGTTGTGCCGAATGGCTATGTGCGTGGCAGAACAAAATATATCATCATTACAGGCTCTGTTATATCTGGTGTTGGTAAGGGGACGTTCTCCTCTTCTATAGGCAATCTGTTAAAGCTCTGTCATGGTTTAAGGGTTTCTCCTTTGAAATTTGACGGGTATCTAAATGTAGACGCTGGAACACTGAATCCATACAGGCATGGAGAGGTTTTTGTTCTTGATGATGGAACAGAGTGCGATCTTGATCTAGGAACATACGAAAGAATGCTTAATGAGAATTTAACAAGAGATAACTATCTTACGGCAGGAAAGATATTCAAGATGGTAATAGACAAAGAAAGAAAGGGTGAATACCTTGGAAGAGATGTGCAATTCATCCCACACATAACAGGAGAGATAAAAGGATACTTGAGAAATCTTGCCGTGAAAACAAACGCCGATATAGTTTTGGTTGAAGTTGGTGGAACTGTTGGTGATATAGAAAACTCATATTTCATCGAGGCCATGAGAGAACTCGCTTATGAAGAAGGCCGTGAGAATGTGTGTTTCATAAATGTTACGTATGTGTTAAGGCCAAAATCCTTGGGTGAACATAAAAGCAAGGCAGCTCAACTTGGTATTAGAAAACTCATGGAGCTAGGTATTCAACCAGATATAATTATATGTAGAAGTGAAAGTCCTGTTCCTCTAAAGATCAAGGAGAAGTTGAGTATATTTGCAAACATACCTGTTTCGAGGGTTATTAACTGTTACGATACAGAAAACATATATACCATCCCTGTTTTCTTAATGGAACAAGGTATAGACAAAGAGATACTTAACATACTTGGTTTTCATAAAACCAATGGTTCAAGACCAGAATTTCACAAATGG
>CAYPCO010000002.1:0-20941 GCA_964409265.1 uncultured archaeon
CTTTTTGATACCTCGTCCTTTTCACCTTCGACATTAACATCTATAAGGATTCCTTTTTCCTTATAGTAATCTATAAGTGGTTTGGTTTCCTTTTCATAAACTTCGAGCCTTTTTTTAACCACAGCTGGGTCTTGATCAGGTCTTCGATAAAGCTCACCGCCACAAATATCACAAATACCATCAACTTTAGGTTTCATAAAAAGTGTATTATAAATCGCACCACATTTTCTACATGTTAATCTGTTAGATATCCTTGCTATAATCGTTTCATACGATGCAACAAAATTTACAACAAGGTCTATATGAGTTATAGTTTCAAGTTCTTTGGCCTGGTTTAATGTTCTTGGAAAACCATCCAAGATAAACCCATTCTTACAATCATCTTGACTTATTCTTTTCTTCAGAATCTCTATAACAATCTCATCTGGAACAAGAACACCCTTTTCAACATATTTTGAAACCATCTTACCAAGCTCCGAACCCTTTTCTATTTCCTCTCTTAGAATCTGTCCTGTAGATATGGCTGGTATAGAAAACTCCTTCCCAGCTATCTCGGCATGGGTCCCTTTACCGACACCCGGTGGCCCAAGAAATACCAATCTCATCATAATCTCACGATTGGTTTTTTATTAGGATAAATAATATAAAAAACTTTGAGTTTGAAATTGGGTTTATAGGGGAGCTTCTATTTAGGATAGATTCTTCTTTTCGTCTGATAGCTCTATGATCTTCTAATTATAAACAGAGTTTGCTTCTTAAAATAATCTACTGATACCGAAAATCGTATCAATCAGGCATATTTCAGAAATTGCGCAAGCAGAGCTTCGAGTTGTATGTCTTCTGACCCACCTTGATTTAATCTGAACTCAAATTCCGCTGTTTTTTCTATGAGTTCAAGTTTTGCCTTTTCATCCAACTCAAGATCAAATATCTGTCTGTGAATCTCCTTTATAATATCTTCTCCTGAAAGACCCTGGTCTATGAGCAATGTGTAAAGCTTTTTTCTTGCATCGGGAAACTTCCCTTTCAGAACAAGTTTTATCATCTCCTTCACATCTTCTGGTTTTGCCTGTGATGAGACCTCATAAACAACCTCTTTCGTTATCTTATCAAATGTTGCACACGCCTGAAGAAGATTTGTTGCCTTCCTGAGATCACCACCTGAAATCTCGTATATGGCATTCAAGGCTTCATCATCAACCTTGAGTTTCTCGTTTTGTATTATCCTCTTCAAATACTCCTTTACATCATCCTCTCCTAATCTTTTGAATCTAAAAACCGCGCATCTGGACTGTATAGGTTCTATTATCTTTGATGAATAGTTTGCACTCAATATAAATCTACAAACACCAGAAAAGCTTTCCATAGTTCTTCTCAAAGCCTGTTGAGCTTCTGGAGTCAGGGCATCGGATTCATCGAGGAATATTATCTTAAATTCAGACCCTATTGGTTTTATCTTTGCAAATTCCTTTATTCTTCCTCTAACGACACCTATGCCTCTATCATCACTCGCGTTGGTTTCTTGAAAATTCTGTCTCCAATTTTCACCAAAGAGCTCCATTGCTAAACACAGGGCTACAGTAGTTTTTCCAACACCAGCAGGACCAGCAAAAAGCATGTTTGGTATAGAACCCTCTTTGACCCACGCCTTTAAACGCTCAACAACATGTTTTTGATTGATAACATCGTCAAGTTTTTTAGGTCTGTATTTCTCCGTCCATATCTCCATGAAATCACATATATTTTTGGTCTTTATTAAATTTAAGTATGCGTGTAGAAGGAGTATTGGTTCTATTTATATTATGGACCATTTTTTTGCCTCTATGCCTAGCTGAAGGACTCGAAAACTCTGAAAGAGTAAGCTATCTACATGCAGAAGTTGTAAGAACAGGTTACGTGGTTTTGAAACCAAAAACTGACATGTACCTTGTTAAGGAATTATGGGTAACTCTCTCCATACCACAAAATACAACAAGGCAACGATCGAATATTAAACTCGTAGACGGACCTGATGAATACAACATAACCAAGGATGAATGGGGAAATGATATGATAAATCTTGTTTGGAAAAACCCTAAAGTCAATCAAGAGATTCGTTACACACTTGTATCTGATGTAGAGGTTTTTGATAAATCTTTACCACGAACAAGCGTATCTTTCATAACAACAGAAAAGACACGTGCTAATAAAGAAATCGCAGAAAAAGCCATTGACGTGGCTTCTGGATTTTCTGGTATTGAGAAAATATTTCAGGTTGCCGATTTTGTTCACAGGTGGTTAAGATATGACGACTATGCTAAAAAAATAACCGAAGGCGCACAATGGGCATTTCAAAATAGAATCGGTGCATGTGACGAATTTTCAAATCTTATGATAGCTATGCTCAGCGTGCTCGGTTTCAACGCTCATTATGTAGTTGGTTATGCTTATGGTGAAAACTGGGGTCAACATGGTTGGGTTGAAGTTAATTACAAAAACGAGACAATAACGATAGACCCAACATGGCTTGAGTCACCGGTGGATGCAACACATATAAAGATAGCAAATCTTCCAGATTCCAACTTTACAGAAAATGTAAGAGTAATAGGAACGGAGATGGATATTTTGTGGGAAAAAGGTGAACCTGAAATAAGAGTCCTCAACTATTCTGAATCACCGAGAATAAATATCACAACAAGACTTATACCCACAAATGTTAGCGGTAGAGAACATGCACTTCTTTCTATAAATGTCAAAGGTATATATCACCCTTGTATACTAACAGGTGCAACACTTAAAGGATGTAGAGATAATTACGGTCGAGAATTTCTAAAACTAAGTAAACAAAACCTTACCTTTGCTTTCTGTAACGAAAAAACATACCATGTATTTATAGAGACACCAGATATAGAAAATAACAGAATCTATACCTGTCCTGTCTTGATCTATGGTAGCTGGGGAAAGAAGACACAAGATGTCATAGTTTCATATACAAGAAGACCAAATGTTGATTTTTCGTTTAGTATGAGGGATGTTTTTTTGCCTGGAGAAAAGATATTAATAGAAACAGAGGTAACAAATCATGAGCGAAGTGAAGCGAACATCTCACTCTATCTTTTTCTCAACGATCTCATGCAGAAAAAGAATGTTGTATTGCAACCTGGTCAAAAAATCACGCTCTGGTGGAATACTGTTTCACCAAAATCACCAGGTGACTATGATATTCTGATGTTCTCATCTCTTGGGAACCTGAAGAAAAAAACCATAACAGTTATATCAGAAAGAAAGATGAAGATAACGAACGTTACACTGGAGGTTAATGAAAGTATAGTTCTTGTGAGGGTATCTGTTAGGTCAGAATCAACATCACAAGCCACGATCAATCTGAAAATAGAAAACAAAACCTATTCAAAGGAGTTTGTTCTTGAAGCGAACACGACAAAAAATCTCTTGTTCTATCATAATGTGTCAGAACCTGGAAATAAGGAGATAAGTATTGTTTTGCTCTCAAAAGACCTTTATCAAGATGGTTGGTTCGGTTCTGTTTTTATTGAAGAAAAAAGGACTTTTATTAAAGAGATTAACGATATTTTCAGAGAGATATATACATGGCTTTTAAATTTCATTGAAGGCTTGAAAATGCTTTTAGGTTGGTGATATGATTATATGTGTGACCGGAACTCCAAAGACAGGAAAAACAACTACAGCAAGACTTCTGGCAGAAAAATTAAATTATGAATTCATAGACCTCAACGAACTTGCTGAGAAGAAAAATCTTTACTGTGGTTATGATAAGAAAAGAAGATGCAAGGTTGTTGATATAGACAAAATGTTTCAGGAAGTAAAAAGACTCGGAGAAAGGAGGAATCTTGTTTTAGAATCACATTATTCCCATGAGATGCCATGCGATGTTGTTATTGTCTTGAGAACCAATCCGGCAGAGCTCAGGAAAAGGATGCAAGAGCATGGCTGGAGCGATGAGAAGATAGAAGAGAACATAGAAGCCGAAATAATGGAGGTTTGTAAGTCCGAGGCTTTAGAACTTGGTAAAAAGGTGATAGAAATCGATACAACTAAAAGAAAGCCCGAGGATGTTGTTGATGAGATAATGAGTAAATTATGAGAGAGTTTGTTCTTATATCGAAAGGTGCAACAGAACCGTTTCATCTTAGATCATTGCCTAACTCTGGCAGAATGGATGTTGTTTGTAACTGTGTTCGCTCAGTTTTTTGGTTATCCTTTGAGATAAGAAAAGATTCGATCTTTCATGTGTTTCTCTACGGAAAACCAAAACCTCCTGTATACATAAGGTTTGAAGGAAGGAGGATGAAAAGAATCTCACCCGATGAAAGAAATATTGCAATCATTATAAGAAAGGCTCTTGAAAATCTCCAAGAATATGAGGTGGAATCAACTTCAGGAGTTTTTGTTTCAAGAAAGGATTTTAAAGATTTCCTTGAAGATTACAACGGAAGAAATATATATGTTCTTCGAGAGAACGGTAAGAAATTTGACACCGTCAAAATAGAAAAAGACCCTGTTTTTATCATAGGTGATCACAAGGGTTTCATGCCCGAACATGAGAAGATTCTTGAAGGGTTCCCTGGGATTTCTCTGGGAGGGAAAAGATATCTTTCTTCTCATTGTATAGTGATAGTTAACTATCTCCTCGATATGATGGGTTTTTAAGAATTAAGGGAAAAATAATAAATATGATTGACATGTTTCTACTTTTTGCGGTTCTTACAGGAATTCTATTAGGTGTTGGATGGATTCTTGGTGGAATTATTGGAATGGGTATTGCCTTGGTCTTTTCCTTTATAATGAACCTGTTTTCCTACCTCTATTCAGACAAAATAGTTCTTAGTATCTATAGAGCAAAACCATTCAAGAACTCAAGAATAGAAGCCATGATAGAAAATCTTTCACACGAGGCAAAGATACCTAAACCAAGACTTTACATTATAGAGGACGAAACACCAAATGCCTTTGCAACAGGAAGATCACCACAAAGATCTGTTATTGCTATTACCCGCGGTCTTCTCAAACTTGAGGAAGATGAAATAGAAACAGTCCTTGGTCATGAAATAGCTCATATAAAAAGAAGAGACGTGTTAACATCAACCGTAGCAGCTGTTATAGCCGGAGCTATATCTTACCTTGCCCAGATAGGATATTGGTCTTTTTATCTTGGCGATAAAAGAGACAGTGGCAATCTTTTAGGCCTTGTGTTGGTAATAATCCTTGCTCCTGTAGCTGCCTTGCTTGTAAGAATGGCCATATCAAGGTCGATGGAATACAGAGCAGACAGATACAGTGCACTGCTAACCAAAAAACCAAGATCACTGGCGTCTGCTTTAAAAAAGATTTCGCATATGGTCGAACAAAGACCCATAAGAGGACCAGCAGCTACATCACATCTTTGGATAGTAAACCCTTTCAGGCGTGACTGGTTTACTGGATTGTTCTCAACACATCCACCTATAGAAGACAGGATAAGAAGGTTAATGGAGATGGAAGAATGAAAAAACTCATACAAAAACTAATAGCAACAGGGGCAGATTTTAGCACAAGAAATGCTCTAAAAAAGACTCTGGAGTTTTTGGGTATAGAACCAGATAATATAGACAAACTCTATGTTGAGTTAAAGAACAACCTTTATAGGGATGTTTTTAAGTCGCTAAGTCCTAAAGACAAGCTGGTTTTCTTGCCACAGTGTCTAAGACCACCTGGATGTAAAGCCATTCTGACCAAAGATGGTTTCAAATGCATCAAATGTGAAAACCATAACTGTAAGATATACAAGATAAGGGTAAGAGCAGAAAAACTTGGCTACAGAGTTTTTGTTGTTCCGGGTGGTTCTCTTGTAAACAAGATCCTTGAAAGGCTTAAGCCAAAAGCAGCCTTTGGTGTCGCATGTCTCAAAGAACTTGTTCTTGCAGCAGATGGAATAAAAATCCCTATACAAATGGTCGAGTTGTTAAAGGACGGATGCGTGAATACAGATGTGGATGTAAAAAAAGTCTTTGATATTCTATAGTTTTTTATATCTTAACCGCTTCAAAAATCTTTATGGATAAGGAACTGTTAAAGATAATGGCATGTCCCAAGTGCAAGGGGGATATAGAAGAAAAGGGAATGTTCCTTATATGCAAAAAATGTAAGCTCGCCTATCCTATCCTCAATGGCAGGGTTCCCAACATGATAATCGATGAGGCATGGAGCCTTGAAAAAGCGAAAAAATCAAAATTTAAACACAAACTTAAATTATAATAGCGCCGGGGTGGCGGAACGGCTAACGCGCCAGACTTGAGACCAGATATAATGATTCCGTTTGGAAGATGATTTGTTGGCTTGACTCCGAAACGGCGGCAGATGTGGAGTTCTGGTCTGATATCTGGTGTCCCTCTGGGACGTGCAGGTTCAAAACTAACCTTCCTTAGAAGGGAAGGTTAATCAAGAAAAGTGAAAATCCTGCCCCCGGCGTTACACTTTAACAACAGAAATAACCGATTCGTTAAAAAAAGAGAAAATAACAATATTTATTTCACGATAAGCTTTGCTCTTTCTGGATCATACTTCCAATCAGGTGGTAGAACCTTTTTCCTTTTGTAATATTTTACAAGTCTTCTTATCTTTGATTCTGTGAGTTCAAGACCCCTTTTAGATGTGTAATCTTTTCTATTCTTTTCAAGATGATACATAAGATTGACAGCTTTCTTAAGAAGATTCATAAGATCTTCAGGTATCTCCGGACTGAGACCATGTTTTTTCAATATCTGTGATATCTTTAGCCCAGCTCCGCCTTCCTTAAGTCTTGTTGAAGGTATTCCGTACTGATCCCTAAGAATAAGACCTATCTGAGCTGTAGAGTAGCCTTTTTTTGCAAGCTTTACGACTATCTCTTCGATCTCCTGTGGCTTATATTTCACCCAAGGAGCTGATTTTTCTACAGGTTTTTTACTTCCTGATTTTCCCCTTTTCCTGGAATACATTCGTGCCATAATAGAGCAATATAGAAAGATAGGTTTATAAATTTGTGCTTATCTGACATCCTTATAGCTTCTTATAGACACAGGTTTGCCCTTTACTTGGGTATGAGGAGTCTTTAAACCATGACCGGTTACTATACAGACAACCTTACTGTCTTTCTCAATCCTATCTTTACATTTCAGAAGACCTGCAAGAGATGCTGCCCCTGCAGGTTCAGCAAAAAGACCTTCCATTTTTGCAAGAATTTCCCTGGCTTTGAGTATATCACGATCAGAAACAGATTCCATAAACCCATCGGATTCTACGACAGAGCTCAAAGCCCTTTTACCGTCTAATGGGTTACCACATTCTATAGCAACGGCAACGGTCTTGGGTTTCTTTACAGGTTTTATATCCTTGCCGGTCTTAAAGGCTTTGACAACAGGATTGCAACCACTTGCTTGTATACCAACCAGTTTAGGAAGTTTTTTGATAAACCTGAGTGTTTTAAACTCTTTGAAGGCCTTCCAAACAGCAGATATGAGAGTTCCATTACCTACAGGGCATATTACCCAATCTGGGTTTATTTGTTCAGCGATTTCAAAACCAACAGATTTTGTTCCTTCTCTCCTATAAGAATAATCTCCAAGAAGATACGCTCCAAGATTTGTATGAACATCTCTGGCAGTTCTTTCTGCAATTGTATAGTCTCCTTTAACCCTATAAACCGAGGAACCATAAGCAAGTATCTGTTCAATTTTTACTGTTACAGCATCTTTAGGTATAATAATCGAGCACGATATCCCTGAAACAGAACAATATGCAGAGACAGATGCACCCATATTTCCTGTGCTTGCACAAACAGCATGTTTTTTTCCCAACTCCACTGTCTTTGCAACCTCTATCGATGATCCTCTATCCTTAAATGAACCAGTCGGGTTCTGTGCCTCATACTTGAAATATATCTCAAAATCAAGATTAAACACCCTTTCTATGTTTTTTGATCTCACAAGAGCCGTTCCACCTTCACCAATAGTTACAGGGTTTTTCACCGGATACAGCTCTTTATATCTCATATGGTTGAACGGTCTTTTTTCAAGTCCCCCACGGGATAAAACCTTTCTGAGTTTTGCATAATCAAAAATTATCTCGACGCTGCCACCACATTTCTTACATCTGAAGATCTCCTGTGTTAGAGGATATTTCCTTCCACAATCAGAGCAGATAACGAATTTTTCGTACATAAAAATTATTTAGCGTGTTTCGATAAAAATAAACTATGGCTGCTGATATTTCAGGAATTCTCGCCTCGTTACCAGAATTGATAAGACAGATGCCACTCATTGTGTGGTGGGTTCAGAATCTTTTCTACTTTTCCTTGATTCTAACATTTGGGTCTATCGTAATCAGAGGTTATAGGGGATATATCAATCCACTTTTAAGATTTCCTTTAAGACTTTTTTTGGGTTTTGTTGCCCTTGTATGCGGTTTCGGTATATCGCCATATATACCGTATCTAAGCAGCGATGTTCTGGTAACAGTTCTGCAGGATACATTCATTAACGTCATAATAGGAGGTCTTGTTTCAGCGGTTGTGTTATTTTTAGGCGTTGCTCTCATGACACATAATATATTCAATGTTAACTATATGAAGAAGCAAATCGAAAAGCTTCAGAATCTTGTTAAAAAGGCAGAAGAAATAAAAAGAAAGGAAAAGGATAAAAGCAGGATAGCAAAGATCTTTACACCTATCAGAATCATTGGTATAGTCCTCACTTTGGGATTTATTTCTTTTTCTCTGATAAGTTTTACGGGTTTCCCAAACCTTCTCAGCGAGCTTGGCATAACTGAAACAGATCTAAACAATATAGCAAACACTATAGAGAATATAAAAGCCGAATATGGTGATGAGTTAAACAATATTTTAGAATCACCACCACCTGCAGACTGCATAAAGGCAGCATCACTCATAAATAATCTTGGTTCGGTTTTAGAATCAAAGATGCAGCCTTATACAGATATCACAATAAGCAATGAGATAAAACAGCGCACAGGTGAATCTGTAAACGAGATGTACAGGATAGATTATGAAAACCAAACTATAATAATAGCAATGACAGAAAGCAAATATTGTGTTGCTGTTGAGGAAGGCGTGTGTGCATGTGAGGATATCTCAGAAATCCTTGATAAGCTTTAAAAATGTTTATATTGAAAACTTAAATTATGAAAGACAGGCGCCTTGTACTTTGCCCTTTTTGTGACCAGGAGCATTGGGTTTCAAAGGATGAAAGAGTTTTGATGTGTCAGAGATGCGGTGAGATCTTTGATATATCTGAGGAGGATTTCGAACAAGCCGAGTTCTGGCATAACCCAGCAACATCCCCAAGCTTTTAAACAGGTCCTGTAAGATTTTCTATTTCAGTTGAATTTCATAGGATTAAAATTCTCAATTTCTAAAACTATCAGTAAACCTAACAGTTAAATTTAAATATGAACTCTTCAATATTAGATAAAGCTAATGGGGGTGGCACAATGTGGTTGTGGAAGATAATGGATGAAGAGGAAGATGACGAATCTTTGTGGGATGAGGAAGAGGATGAAGATTTGGGTGATGATGACGAGGACGAATTTTAAAACCCCCCTTTCTTTTACTTTTTTATAATCTTTCTTGTGCTGTAATCCCCATATTTGTCTATTCTTTTGATTCTCACATCAATGCCTAACCTTTCTGTTCTCTTTTTCAATGTGGACAAATCGATTTCCTGGTCATAACCAAGTGCTATTATGTCTGGTCTTTCCTTTTCAATAACCTTGAAAAAGTCCTTTTTGTCACCTATAATGACTTTGTCAACAAATCTCAAAGATTCGAGGAGTTTTTTTCTTTCTTTTGCTGGAAATATAAGTTTGCCTTTCTTTTTGGCAGTTTCATCATTAGAAACAACGACTACAAGCCTTTTACCAAAGGATTTGGATTTTCTGAGAAAGTATATGTGACCTGGGTGAATGATATTAAACGTGCCCCCAACAAGGACCTTTTTGCCCAAAAAACCCAATAACATCAATCCATCTCTCAATATCTTACCATGATCAAATCCTAAATTCATGTTAAGAGCATCGTTGATGTCAAAAAATCTAACCTCTTCACACTCACGACTTTTATGTAATTTTCCACCTTTCAATTTACAAAGATAAGCCACACTGACAACATATGCTCTCGGATCTCTTTCAGGATCGTCATATATACCAATCATCCTAAGAGGTTCAACATCAAGACCAGTTTCTTCTTTTGCTTCTCTGACAAGAGCCTCCTTTATGGTCTCTCCGGGTTCAACCATACCTCCAGGTAAGACCCAACATCCTTTACCTGGCGGAAATCTCCTTTTTACAAGAACTACTCGATTATTGTTTATTATAACAGAATCTGCAGCCAGAAGATGTTTTCTTTTTTTCATTAATATTCCACCACGTTCCAATATTCACCACGTCTTAATTTCTCCCATTCGTTGTCCATCTGTTTTTGAATGGTTAGAATATCTTTCTTACTAAGATGAGCGAACCTTCTCTGTTTTTTAAGATAAACTTCTACTGGTATAAGTTTTTCAGGAGAGAATGTGAGTTTAAACTTGCCACACTCAACCTCATAGAGGGGCCATGCTCCAGACATCACAGCAAGTTTTCCTACCTCAACTGTTTCAGAATGGTCAAAACCCCAGCCAGTAGGACATGGACAGAGCAGATCTATAAATGTTGGTCCGTTGACCTTTGAGGCCTTTTTGAGTTTGTTCATAAAATCCTCGGGATACGATACACATGCTGTTGCAGCGTAAGGTATTCCCTGAGCAGCCATCATTTTCACAAGGGGTTTTCTCCATAGAGGATTCCCTTCAGGTGTTGTTGTTGTCCATGCTTTTGATGGTGTTGCTCCTGACATCTGAACTCCTGTATTAGAAAAACACTGGTTGTTATAGCACACATATATGAACTTATCACCTCTTTCAACAGCGCCTGATAAAGATTGAAGTCCTATATCGTAAGTTGCACCATCACCTGCGTAGCAGAGAATATTAGCATCCTTCCTGAAATACTTTAAAGCGGCTCTTATACCGGTTGCACCAGCACCAGCGTTTTCTATAGCAAGGTGAATCCAAGGAACCTTTAACGGCATATATGGATACGTTGCATAAAGGGTCATACAGCCAGAGGCGTTTACAACTATTGTATTCTTACCTAGAGCTCTTAGAGCAAGTTTAAGGCCCAAAGTTGCAGGACACCCTGCACATAAAGGACTTCCGCCCGTAGTAAGCTCCATAATAATAATTTTGTTAATTGCTTAAAATTGAATATGTTTAAGAATCTCTGCTATTTTTTTCTGACCCGTAGAAATTATGAACGGGGCAAGCCTTGGTCCGTATTCTTTACCGAGAAGAACAAGATAAACAGCTCTGAAGAATCTCTTAGGTTCGATGGAAACATCTTCACATATTTCATAGAAGATTGTGAAGAGCTCATCTGGTGTATAATCCCTTTCCTCAAGTTTTTTCACCAACTCTTTAAGAGCAGATTTTTCTTTATCACTAAGGGTGTTTACGATTCTATCTTCTGGTTTTTCTTTTAGTTCGAACCTGTATTTTTCAGGTGCATATCTCTCAAGCCATGCTTTTGCTCTGGACAGAACTGCAAAATATCTGTCTAAGTCCTTTTTATTCAATTTTTCCATCTCTTTAACCCTTTCTAAGGCCTTTTCAGGAGCTCTGAATACGTTTATGAGCTCAACGCAGTGCTTGAACCCCGGTTGTGCGGGCATGTTCTTCTCAGGTTCATTAACACAACTCATTTCATAAACCCTTATGAGATGATTCTTCAGTTTTTCCTGAACCTTTTCCGAACCATAAAAGACTCTTTCTGTATAATAGAAATCCTCGTATATTTTTATCACTTCTTCGTCAAAGGATATTGTAAACTCCTTTCTTGGTTTTGTTCCAGCAAAAAGAAACCTGACAATCTCGGGTATATATACATCAAGAACCTCTGATACCTTGACAACATTCCCTTCAGAACCAGACATCTTCCCTCCAGATTTAATTATTATGAAATCATACATCAGATGCGTTGGTGGTTTTCTTTTCCAAACAGCCTTTACTATTTCATTGGCTGTGTCCCTTGAACCTCCGGGTGTTGAGTGATCTTTACCAGCGGGTTCAAAATCTACACCTTCATAATACCATCTCATCGGCCAGTCTACTCTCCAAACAAGTTTTACGTTACCGGTTTTGCTGAAATCTGTATCACCTTTGAAACCACATGAGCATGTATAAGATAATATGTATCCACCATCCCAATCCATCACCTTTGTTTCATCCTTTCTACAATTCTCACAGTATATTCTAACAGGCCACCATTCTTCTGATAAAAGATTTTTCTTTCTGTACCTGTTAAGTATATCTATTATCGTTCTTCTGTACTCCAATGCCTCTTTGATGTGATTTGCATAAATACACTTTCCATACATCTCACTCTGTCTTATATATTCGGGTCTTATCCCTAAGACAGGCATGGTTTCTTCAATCTCACTCTCAAAATGTCTGGCGTATGATTCGTGACATCCCCAAGGATCTGGGACATCAGAAAGAGGCATCATAAGATACTTCTTAAATCCTTCTTGATCCGGAAGATTTTTTGGTATTTTCCTAAACCTATCAAAATCATCCCATGAATAGATAAATCTGACTTTTTTTCCTAAATCCTGGAGAGCCTTAACAACTAAATGTGTTGTGATTATCTCACGGAAGTTACCTATATGAACAACACCAGAAGGAGTTATACCTGAGGCACAGGTATAATTTTTTTTATCTCCTTGCTCTGCTATAATTTTCCTTGCGATCTGATCAGCCCAAAAAAGCGATTTCCTAACATCCATAATCATTCAAGTTCGTGATCAACTCTCAAGTAGTCTATCTCCTTTTTCTCCTCCTCTTTAACTTCTACTTCTCCTCCTTTTTCTTCTTGTTCTTTCATTAATCTTACCTTCTCCTTTATTTTTTCTTTCTCCTCGCCAAAATACTTCTCAAATTCCTTGGTCAGATATATAACCTTTGTGTGACCCTCCTTTTCAAGTCTTATAAAACCCCTTCTCTTAAGCTCCTTTATGTAAGAATAAGCTTTGTTTCCCTGTATCTTTATTATTTCTGACTGTTTCACGGGTTCTTTATAGACTATCAAGGCGAGCGTTCTTTTACATCCTTCCGACAGATCGGCATGAGGAGTTAGATGGGAGACCTTTGGAAGAATCTCTGGTCTTACCTGCATGGTCCACCCTTGTTCTGTACTGACTATCTCTATTCCACTGTTTTCATATTTTTTCTGAAGTTTTTCAAGAATCTCTTTTACATATCCTAAGGACTGTATACCAGCTATGTTTCCAAGCTCATCTATAGTCAAAGGTTTTGATGAAATAAACAATGCTGCCTCGATTATCTTTTCCTGCATATCAACCAACCTTCTTAACGTATATTTCATCAAAAGGTTTTTCCTGTCTGCACTTAACTTTATTCTCGTGGTCAAGGTGTATCAATGGAAGAAACGTATTGATTATCTCCTGTCTTTCCCATTTTTCTATAAGATGTGAAAACTTTATCTCATCTTTCTTTATCTTCGCAAGTATGGTGTCTATTTTTTTGTAAAGCTCCTCTATTCTCTGTGTTATCCTGTCCTCACTTATATGAATATCCTTTCTTCTTCTTGCCTTTCTTTCTAACCTCCTTTCTCGTGTTCTCAAAGCCTTTCTCAAGGCTTCTATGAGCTCTGTGACCATTATCTTTCTTACAGGAACCCTTTTTGGAGGAAGATTAACATCATCTATCTTTATTCTTGGTTGAGTCTCTGCGACCTGATCAGTTTGCGAATCTGTTTCAACAACATCCATCATATCTACATCATACATGGTTTCTTCTAAAGTGTCCAAGAAATGAAGATGATCTGATTTCATTTTCAATAGAACAGCGGCTATGATTATATACTTTGCAGGGATCTTAAAATCGAGCTCTCTCATTTTGGATAGGTAGTTCATAAAAGACTGCGAAAGCAAAGCTATATCAAGATCCCAGGGATCCATTCCCTCCAAGGCGATTATTTTGTAAATGACTTGCTCCCAAGAATAGTTTGACGTTATAAGCTCCATTATTTCGTTTTCATTCATGAAAAACCACTATAAATAATTGGTTGGGGGATGTTTTTATAATTTAATAAACCGGGCTGAACAAAATATTAATTATGCGTAAAGGTCAGATAGAATTTATAACAATTCTTGGCATAATACTTCTTCTGATAGTTGTTGTCTACTTTGCTGCTCAAGGAAACCTCTTTTCCGTTTCCCCCGTACCAAGAAACATCTATCAATATCAGATGCTTGTCAAGACCTCGATCCAAGATTTGATAAGAAACGGTGCAAGCCAGATATTGGAGAGAATGGAAACACAGGGCGGCTATCTTACTCCACCCCAAAACAGCGTTAGGTTTATGGGAGAGATGGTTCCTTACTGGCAGAAATGTCAATATACTTTCATACCCTCTAGGGACAATATAAGACAAACATTTGAATCTGGTCTTGAAGAATATATCAAGAAGAATCTCAACGAATTAAAACAAACATTCAGTAAGAATGTCACTTTCGGATCGCCCAAGGTCAGAGCCAGTATTCAAGCCAATAAAATAGACATATCCGTTTATCTTCCAACAAGCGTTAGTGGATATCAGATAGAACAACCATACAAGGTTTCTATACCAACCAAGTTCGGAGAGATTCTAAGTTTTGCTGAGGATTTTTCAAAATCCTCTGCTGAAAAAAGATTCTTCGATATATTCACTATAACAAGCATATATTTCTCCAAGGGCAACGATCCTCAAGATGATGATGACTACGGATATTCATCTAAACGTGATGATTTCGGAAAACTCCCAACCTACGGTGTTTTAGCAACATGTGGCGAAACACTTTATAGATCGAATGAAGAAATAAACAACAACATCAAAGAAATTGTTGAATATGTTCTCACAAACACGATGTGGTGGAGAAGCCTTCCTGTTGATTTCATGCAACCAAAGACCTACACAATCCAATCAGTAAATGGGAAACAATACAGAGACTTGGATATCCAATTGCTTTTACCCGATGGGTTTAAGTTTGAACTACCGGATTACATACTTTACGTTAACACAAAAAGAATATATCAAGACCCGCCACATTACGTTCCTTTTGTTTGTGTTTATGTGTTCAACAAAACCTATACCTTCCAGTATCCCATAGTTTTAAGGATATTTGATCCATTAACAAAATACACCTTTAATTTTGCATCATTAGTTGACATCAACGGAAGTGATTACAAGCTTCTACCTGGAGAATGCGCCACAATTTCAGGTGTGACTACACAGGCATGTAAAGATCTCGAATGTACAGCTAGAATAAAGGTGGTTGATGAGTTAGGCATTCCTTTAAAAGACGCATTCGCTGCGTTTAACGGATGTCCTATAGGAAGAAGTGATGATAACGGGGTAATAGAAGGTCCTGTTGATTGTGGTCCTACAGAGGCCGAACTTGACATATACTATATGCATGGTTACGAATTCTTTTCAGAAAAGATATCCTCTGAGGATATAAACAACACGTATGTTTTACATAAATCTCCAAACCTTACAATTCACTTCAGACAAGTAAACCTCATAAAAAGGGGTTATGTTTACGACTATGAGGGCATTCCGTACGAAAAAACATGCCATCCATGTGATTATTATTGCAAGTTGGATGATGTGAAAGTAACCACATGTGAGATAAAGAACATAACCTATGACTATGTCTATGCAGATTTCAAGCCACAGGACAGGTCTGTTACGTATTCAACAAGCAACATAAACTCCAGTACAGTTCCAGATGAATGCATGGAGTCTGAGGCATGTAATACATGTATAAACGGTGACAAATCAGACCCAACAGTTGCAGAAAAATGCAGTCAATGTTCATCGCAATGTCAAGCCGATGTTTCAGAACATGTGAATGTTGATTATATTCCTGGTGGTTTACACACCATCACAGCTATATTACGGGATAGAAGAAACAACATGAAGGAGATAGGTAAATTCGTATCGGATTACAATATTAATAGAGAGACCAAAGATATATATATGAATATACCCAAGGCAAGGGCTAGAGGGACATACGAATTTGAAGTAAAGAGCGACGAAGTTACATGTCTTGAAAATGTCTTGAAAGAGTGTGGCATAGAGCCTATAGAAGAGGAAAAACACATGAGTGTGATCAAGGTTAAATGCACATGTGAAGATATCGATAAATGGCTTCTTCCAGAGCTTGTTAATAGAGGATGTCTTACTGAAGATGAGGCCAACGATTATAGAAATAGATATTTCTGCACATGTCCTCAGGGAGGTTCATACCCACAGAGTTGTGATGAATGGTGTGGAGATGATTTCTCACCACCTTGTGTGCTTTGTTGTGATACGCAGGCGCTCAATCAACTCTTTGATAGTTTAAAAGAGACCTGTAGAACGGAGGTTATATGTACGTAAACTACAAACTTGCATTGCTTGAAATAGTAGCAATCGTGATTTCATATATGA
The DNA here is from genome assembly GCA_964409265.1 of uncultured archaeon. Taxonomy (GTDB): domain Archaea; phylum Aenigmatarchaeota; class Aenigmatarchaeia; order QMZP01; family QMZP01; genus CAYPCO01. The sequence goes on from CAYPCO010000002.1 coordinate 16,579, forward strand.
TAATGGTTTTACCGTATACCCATGCGATCACAATCAATCTTTACTATGGAACAACACAATACTCGCCTGGTGTTGCCTTGAACACAGAAAACATCCTGATAAGGAACATAACTATCTCAACAGGACCAACCATTCACATTCAGGTAAAAAACGGAACGTCCCAGTGGAACATAGAAAAGGTTTACCTCTTCAAATGCAGAGATAAAGACCCGTTAAATTGCATCAATTCAGAGACACCAGATATATTTTCAAGCAATTTTGATATTACGTATGAGTGGTCAGAAGTATCAGATAAAACCTCAGGATACCCCCAAGTGGCAAACATACTTTTCATAGCTAAAATGAGAGACAATGCCAAGACACTTTGGTTAGGATATTTCCATAAAATAGAAAGAAGAGATGAAAATTTTCCAGAACCTTTTGAATTTTCGTACGAACTAACCAATATCGACGTTTATGCAAGATCAATAGATATTATTCCTGTAATAAGAAACTTTATATCACAAAATCTTATGATACCCTTTAACCCATCTTGGATATCTAAGGTGGTTTTAAGATCAATCGATGGTGTTTATGAAATCTCAGGTAATGCAACAGAACTAGAGCAAGGAGATTTTTATGCAGATTATCACATCAATAATATTCTCACATCCATAACCAATGATTATACACTAGCATTTGGCAATATAAGCACAGTAAACGGTATAACAAATCCTGTAACCTTGTATCTAAATCCATTATACATCTGTAATGACGGTGTGTGTGAAAAAAATCTTGGCGAAGACAGTTCACCGTGTGGATGTTACGATTGTGGGTGCCAAGAAGGATACTACTGTGATGCCTCTTTTGGTTGCAGATCACTCGATGCTATATCACTTCAACTTTACGGAACACAGAATACACAGATAAGCAATTGCTTCGAAGAGCATGAGTTGTATATAGCCGTTAAGATAAACAACCCACCTACAGGGTTATCCCTTGATGAAAGTGGTTACGTTCTTGGTAATTATGGTTATCAGACCACAAACTGTTCTGGAGGACCCGAAACAAACTATGTTTATACATGTAGAATTGTTGTTCCAGCGGTTCCTGATTGTGATGAGGGCACGTTCAGTATATCACCAAACTATATAAACTTCACCATCTCGTTTTATAATGCAACAGAAAGAATAAGCAAAACCATTGTAACAGAGTTTCCTGAAATAAGCATAGGATCCTTTACATGTGGTAACGATGTTTGTGAAACAGACTTAGGAGAAAGCTCAACTTCTTGCTGTTACGATTGTGGCTGTCCAGAAGGATATTACTGTGATGTAAAACCAGACATGCCAAGTATCTGTGAATGTAAACAACCTTTGAAAGATTCTGATTTAAAGGTAGTGAGTGTAAACCCAAGTAATTTCTTTACACATACTCCACCACAAAAATCCATCATAAACGTCCATATACTTAACAAACCCATGAGTCTTAAGGTTAACGATATCAGCTGCGAGTTTAGTTGTATTCATGGCGATACCTCTTGTACAGCAAGCTGTGATATAACTTGTGAAGAACAAGAATCATCCAGAAACGATGTGTACAACGCAACATGTGAAATAACCTTTACTATAAGCAACTACGATCCCAGAGAAACCTATACACTTTACCCAAGGATTTCCTATGATGTTGAATACATGAACAGAACAGAAAAGATAAATACAATACTTGAAACAAACTTTCCCCCAATAACCATAGGTTCCCATTGGTGTGGTGATGGTAAATGTGATCCTGATGAAAGCTCAACCTCTTGCTGTTACGATTGTGGCTGTCCAGAAGGATATTTCTGTGATACCGAGAATAAAGACTATCCTACTATGGGTGATTCCTGTAGAGAAAACAACGTAGAGATCGTTTTTGTTAAGGCAACAGAAACAACGTTTACTGATTCTTACAAACATCATTTCATAAATGCGACTTATGTTATTAGAAACAAGCCTAGAGGATTCGAGATAGTTCCTGAATGTGTAATAGGCAACGGCAAAATAGATTCTCAAGCTTTCTGTGATGAAATGCAATCATCTCAGGACGAGTATTGGTTTAGATGCAGTATGGTAGTCCCACCTATAGATTACAGTCGCTCAGAATTCTATGATTCTTACACCAAGAAATTGACTATACCAGGAAATTATTTGAATGTTACTGTTGTCTACAATAATGGACAGTCTCTTCTCTCCAAATCTAAAGGAACAGAGGTAGACGATATAGTAATAAACGTTGTCTACGGTTGTGGTTATGGTCTTGGTTATGAATATCCTGGAGAGAAATGTGAGGCAGATCTCGGTGAAAACCCAGACAATTGTTGTATTGACTGTGATTGTATCTATAAGTATGGTCCAAGATTCTTCTGCTATACAGGTGATAATCCTAACGGGCAGTGTATGTCCGTGGATACTATACTACTACAAATCAGAGGTGTTGATCCTGAAAAACCAAGATGTATCATAGGTAGAATAGGTGGTGATTGTAAATTTGCTCAATCTATAAACATACTCGCAAGAATTATAAATCCACCGTCTGATTCATCGATCGTGGAAGCATATATTACATACAAGGGAAACAGGACATCTGTGAACTGCTATCAACAAAGTCTTGGAAACTACACATGTCCATATGTTCCACCAGCTGTAAAGAATTCAGAAGAAGGCCAAGAACCCATGAATCTTACACTTGACATAACATTAGGTTATACCATAAATCAGACAAAAACAACACAAAATCTCACATCTTCATATTCCATCACGGTCGAAAGAAAGTTTTCAGAAGCTGTTGAATCATGTCAAAAAGCCATTGAAAGAGTAGAGAGAAATATAAAAAGAGTTGAAAAGACAAAGATGTTAACAATGGCTTTTGGTGCACTTTTCCTAGCAATAGCCATAGGTTTTCTGATAGCATACATAAAAAGCTGTATACATGGATGCAACCACTGGCTGCTTGTTATTGCACTTGCTGGTTTTACTGCTGCAGCCACGATGTTTATGATGGCTAATAATCTTGATGCTCAGATAGCTGGTCTTCAAGCTCAAAAAGAGGCCAAGGAGGATATGTGCTCTGCCGAATCCTTCGAACAACTATCTAATGCCGTCTATGCTGTGCAACCGGTCCCAATGTTTTGATTTTATCCAAAAAGACTTCCAAGACCGGCTGCTGCTTCTTCTGCTACCTTTTCTTCCTGTTTTTCTTTCTCTTCTTTCTTCTCTTCTTCTGCTACCTTTTCTTCCTGTGCCGCTGCTGCCGGAGCTGCTGCAACAACAGCTTGGCTTATTGCTTCATCGATGTTAACACCTTCGAGGCTTGACACTACTGACTTTATTATGGCCTCGTCTGGTTTTACTCCGACGGCTTCAACAACCTTCTTAAGATTCTCTTCATTTATCTCCTTCCCCGCTGAGTGAAGGAGTAATACACCATATATGTAGTTTACATTTTCTGTCATATCAACCCTCCAATTTGTAAACATTAACCTATTAATGATTTAAGTGCTTTTGCCTCAGCGTCTGCCTTTGAAAGCAAGATGCCTATAGTATCCTTTGTCACAACACCTGCGTTTACTGCAAGATTGTTTGCTTTTTGGTGTGCTAACGAAAGCAAGGTCTTGATGTTTTCTGGTGTTACATAGTTTATAGCCACTGAAAGATTAAATGCTTTACTATATGCGTCCTTAAGATCATCTATATACTTTTCTGGTGGTATGAAGAGTATATCTTTTGAATATATTAAACCATTTTCCCAAGCAGCCAAGAGATTAAGGCCTATCTCCATCGGTTTTATATCTAGTTTCATTAACACGTCAGCAAGTTCTTTAGATATAACATCACCCTTCTTCGCAACAGTCACATCTTCTCTTATGACAATCTTCTCTCCTTCAACAGCCGCAGGTATTCTAACCCTCTGAAGTTCACCTATAACAGGACCAGCAGAAAGTGACGTTGGACCTGCTCTAACAACGATATCTTCGGGGGCTGTATCACCTTCTTTTATGAATGCGCTTGTTTTAGACTCATTTATTATCTTTGCAAGCATGAACGGATTTTCTGAACTAAAGAGAAGAGCTGGTTGACCTTGAATGTAATCTTTCAGGCCTTCTAAATTAGACAATCCCGCATCCCTCAGAGCAAGATATATCAACCTTTTCTTAACCACTCTTATTTTTGCTTTACCTCTCAGTTTGTTTCTAATCTCATGAAGCTGACCTGCAGGAAGCTTGAACATGTCAATTATACCGATAACTGGATATTTCTTCATCTCTTCAATCACTTCCTTCAGGAGCTTTTTCTTTTTTTCCGAAACCATTATATCACCTTTATTTTAACAGGTGGGCCCATTG
>CAYPCO010000003.1:0-17888 GCA_964409265.1 uncultured archaeon
GAATACCTGAAAAAAAAGGCATCGGAGGAGGCAAAACTGAACGAAAGGATTTCAGTAATAGAAAAGAGGATATATGACCATAGAAAAACACTTGAAGACCTCAAAAAAAGATTTGAGGAGTTGGAAAGATACAGAAGGGAGCTTGAACAGGATGAGAGAATTATAGATATGATGGAAAGATTTGTAACTGTTCTCAGAACAACTCAAAATCAGTTGAGAGAGGAGTTCGTAAAAACCGTCAACAGTATAATGGAAAGTGTGTGGCCTGATCTGTATCCTTATCATGATTTTCATGGTATAAGATTAGTTGTTGATGATGATTATGTTTTGCAGCTTAAGGACAGCACGGGATGGGTTTCTGTTGATGGCATTGTATCAGGAGGTGAGAGAACGATTGCTTGTCTTGCTTTGAGGATCGCATTTTCTATGGCGTTTATACCCAATTTGAAATGGCTCATCTTAGACGAGCCAACACACAACCTTGATTCTAACGCAATAAATCAGTTCATCGAGATCTTGAAGAACAGAATGGGAAATTTTATCGAACAGATATTTATAATTACTCATGATGAAAGGATATCTGAAGGTGTGATGGGCTCTCTCTATAAACTTGACAGGAATAAAGATGCGAACGAACCAACAAGAATAGAGTAGAATGATGATGAAAGGTGTTCATATAAGAAAGTTAAAACCCATAGAAGAAAACGACCGAGGCAAGGTTTATGAATGGTGTAAAGGTGTGGATGGTAAACAAGTAACGGTATACCTTAGAAACAAATCTGTCAAGTTCGGGTGTCACTATCATCGTGGAGACGATCCTTCCAAGAATCCCGAAAGATTTTTCCTCATAAAGGGAAAAGTGAAGTTATTTGCAAAAAATCTCAAAACAGGTGAAGAGCTGGAAACAACGATCGATGAGGGAACCGAGATTCTCATCGAGCCATGGATCTACCACGAAATGAAAGCCTTAACCAACGTAATCTTCATAGAATATAGAAAAACTCCTTTCAAAAAAGAAAGGGTGGACTCGTACAAGCTGAGTTTGGATAACAAGGTTTAAAATCATAGAATTTTATAACCACTTTGAAATAAAAAATTTTAAATAATTTTCTGTAGAATACAATGATAAGTATGAAATATCAAGAGGTTGTAGAATATTTAGCAAAAGAATTTAATGTTAAACCTTCTCAGATAAAGAAAAGTTTAAAGCAAACAAGGGTTTTAGAAAACTTTAGAAATAAACTATGTGCGGAAGGTGCGGATTTGGAAGATTGTATATATAAAGTAGAAAAAGATAATCCTAATTATAATTTCGGGCGGATGAAAGGTTGTCCCGAAGGGATATATCACTTGACTATAAATTACAATGATAAAGAAAAGGAAGTAACCATTTATATGCACCCTTATTCTATTAATGGTCTTGAAAAACGCAAAGTATCGACCACGTATAGAAGGTATCCAAAATCTGAATTTGATAAAATGAGTGATAGGTTTGATAAAGGTTCTGATGAGCTTAAAGGATTTCGTGAAAAAGAGGAAGACTATCGGGCAGAATTGATCGAAAACGGAGAGGAGTACGGTTTTATTAGGTGGGGATTGTTCTCTTATTGTGGATGGAAAGAACCAGTAGAAGAATTGTAAACTCGTGCGTTTTTAAAAACAATAACACCTCGAATTGAAGATTATAATTAAAGATTCTTTATTTTTGATTTACCTCTGTTTTTATCAACTCTCTTTTAATCAACGTTTAAAGAGAACCAAGTAGCATGTGAAATTAAGTTTTTTAATCATTCTACTTTAAAAAAGCTTTTATCTTGCTCCTTCTGCTTCTCTTTCTATTCTGTTTCTTTCAGAAATTGCGAAAGATTTTGAATCGTTGTTATATGCTGCTATGAGCTCTTCGGCTATAACCTCTGGAAGTTTTTTCTTGCTATTAAATGTGCTCTTGTAGATTCCTTGAGCCAGATGTCTCAAGGCAAGATCGAGTCTCCTCTGTGGAGAAACAACAACAGCCTGTCTTGCTATTATTCCACCCAGTCTGTAGGACGCAACCTCTTCAAGCATTGCAGAATTCTCAACAGCCTTGACCAAAACCTGAACTGGGTTTTTTCCCGTCTTCTTTTCTATGATTTCAAAGGCCTTCTTCACATCCTTGTAAAGACTCAAAGTTCTTCCAACACAATGTCCTGAGCTCAGTTTATGTTTCTTACCTCTATGACCTGGGACCATGAGCTTATTTATAAATCTTTCAACGATGCTCATATCGTTTTTATGAAAAGGTACGGTTGCATACTTGCCTGTAGATTTTGGGAGAACAACAGGTTTTAGATTTATATATCTCTTTAGGCCTTCATCCTCAACCTGAACGTCTGATAAATCCCATCTGTTGAAAAGTAGGAGTTTCATCTTAAGCACCCTTTGGCTTTTCTTTCTTACCCTTTAGAAGTTCTGACAAAGCAACACCATTGACAGCAAAGACTCTGTATTTTATACCGTGCATTGAACCAACAGCTCCTCCCTGTGAACCACCAACACCTTCTATCAGAACCTCATCATGTTCATCTATAAACTTTATGGCTCCTGTTCCGGGCACAACAGCTGTAACCTGAATACCATTCTTTATTATCTGACATCTCACGCATTTGATTATTCCTGAGTGCGGCTGTTTTTGTTCAACACCCCTCTTCTTTAGAACAACGGCCCTTGCCATAGGAGCCCCTTCAAGGGGGGTCTTCTTCCAAAGCTTGAGCATTTTTCTTTTCTGTCTTTTAGAGCTCCATCTAAACTTTTTCCTTCTTCTCTTCATCTCTCTTGCTGAAAACTCACCCATACGATCACTTAATAAAACTCTTATTAAATTCGTCGTTATAAATATATATATGTTTAACTGGTGGTTTTGGGTTTTCGGTCCCTTGATTTTATTCACTTTGATTGGATACTTTATATATTTTATCTTTAGCAGATTCGCACCAAGAAAACCTGACCCTGTAAAGGAAAGTCCTTATACATGCGGGGAACCCATGCCACCAATAAGAATAGGTTCTAAGAACTTTTATCAACCCATAAGGGATGCCTTAAAGTTAGACGAGGTAAAGAAGATTCATACAGGAGACCTCTCGGACTATCTGCTTTGGATTGTTGTATCCGTTGTGATTATGCTCCTCTTGGTGAGTTTGTTATGGATGTAGTAAAGAGAGTTCATGGCAGTAAAGATTCTCTTTTAAAGAGGTTTATAAGTTATTGCAGAAGAAAAAGCCCATGGATTCTACACTATAACAGCGGTGGGTGTAATGGTTGTGTGTTGGAGATTCTTTCTGCAATATCACCAAGAAACGATTTGGAAAGGTTTGGTATTCTTTTAAAAGGGTCACCAAGACATGCGGATATTCTTTTAGTAGATGGGCCCATAACCATAAAGACGAAAAGAAGGCTCATTAACATATACAAGCAAATGACCGAACCAAAATTTGTTATGGCAATAGGTTCATGTGCGCTGTCCAAGGGTATATACTACGATTGTTATAATGTTTGTGGCCCCTTGGACAAGATAATTCCGGTAGATGTCTGGGTTCCTGGTTGTCCTCCTAGACCAGAGGCCATAATTTATGGTATGCTTAAGATATTGGAGAAGATATGAGGTGATAGAATGGGTGAAGAAGGCTTTCAGGGATTGATTATAACTCTAAGTCTTATAGGCATAGCTTTTGTGATAGGTGGTTGGGGTCTGAACCAGATAGCAGATGCCTTGAGAGACACACATCCTGAACTTATAGGGATAGGTAATCCTTTGATAATATGTAGTTTTGGTATAGTTTTGATAATAGCCTTTAACGCTTTGACCAGATAGGTTATTCGCTGTATATCTTTAGTCTGTTAGAAGATATCGCTTGAAGTATTCTTCTGCCCACAGCGGATTTCTTCTTTATTCTTATCTTGCCTTGTTTACCAACCACAGCAGAAAGAATGTAATCGTCACCATCGTATATATCTACCTGAGTTCCGGTGAGGGAAGAATCAAGGATTATATTGAAATGCTTACCCACCTCTTCAAAACCGAATGGAACCTCCTTCTTAAAGGTTGCTTCCTTAGGCTCGACTGTTATGTGTATTCCAAGCTTCTTCTCTATACGCTCTATATTTTGACCTTTTTTCCCTATGAGTTTTGAAATAACACTGTTCTTGACTTTAACGTTGACCTTGTTGTCAGAAACAAACTCTATAACAGGGTTTGGATCGTATTTTTTGATCTCATTGTATATGCTTTTCTTGGCGAGCTCAAATAAAGGAGAAATCTCTTCTTTTTTTATTGGAACTATAACGTTTTCCTCACCATAGGTATATATCTCATAGACTAGTTCTTTGGTGTGAAAATCCCTCACCTCTACAACGGGTCTCGCAAGATCCTGTTCTTTCATGCCTGTTGGAACTTTAACCACAAGATCCAGTTCGAATACTTTTTCTATTTTACCGGCACTGATGTATATCACTATGTCTATGACATGAGGTATGGTTCCCAACTCCAATCTTCCTATAAATCTTTGAATTGCTGAAACAGGATTTGTAGCATGAATGACACCTATCATACCGACTCCAGCAAGTCTCATATCGCTGAACACCTTGAAATCCCTGGTCTTCCTGACCTCATCAAAGATGGTATAGTCTGGTCTTACTAAGAGAAGCAGCTCAGCTGTCTTCTCCCAATCACCTTCTAGTGGAGCATACTGTGTAACTTCAGGTCCTACTTGTAGATCCCTGGGTTGTTCAAAGGTCTTAACTATCTTTCCTTTTTGTGTTAAAAATTCTGCCAAGGATGCTGCAAAAGTAGATTTACCAGAGCCGGGTGGTCCTGATATGAGTATACCGTGTGTTCCTGAAGATATCTTCTTTTCCAATTCTTCATGAAGATTGTAATCTTCTAAGGTAAGTTTTGCTATAGGTCTTACTATGGTTACTTCGGTTGCGTCAGAAAAAGGTGGTCTTGTTATGGATATTCTGTAGTTACCCATTTGAATAACCATCGCCCCATGTTTCCCTATTTCAACGAATGAATTTTCATCGAGCCTTGTTTTCGAGATTATCTGATCTATTATTCTTTTCATATCCTCTTCATTCAAGATATTATCACTGAGTTTCACAAGCTTAACCTTGCCCGGTTTGCCCTTCTTTGCAAGTGGATATGTCCCTTGTTTTAAGTGAATCGATTGTGTATCCTTATCAAAGAAGTTCTCGAAGTCCAAGACCTCCGGGGGTCCTGATTCTATATATTCTACATCAACACCCTCGGCTTCGCCAACAAGAGCTTGAACGTAATCACTTGTCACAAGCAGAGCATTGGCCTTTGCAGCGGCATCTCTTATTATGGCATCTATTCTTCCCTTCTTGGCAAGTTGTATCTCCTCCAAGGTCGGTCTTACGCCGGTGAACTCTATGCTTATTCCCTTTGTTTTGCCCAGAGCTCTTATCTTCTTTATCTCCTCTATACCTTCAAATCCTGTTTCCTTTCCTTTAGATGCCTGAGCCTGAAGTTCATCCACAACAGCTCTGGGTATGAGTATCTTTACGTTCTTTAATTCACCCTTTTCTATAAGCTCTGAGAGCTTTCCGTTTATCAATATACTTGTGTCTGGAACTATGATTTTTGCCTTCTTCATTCTATCACCGGCAGAAGTTGATCCTGCCATAACATTATTCAGTAGTGTTTTTATTTATAAATCAAGAGTTTCTCTGTATATCTCGTTAAACTCAACAAGAAGGTCTGGAGGGACATTTCTCTCAAGAAATTGCGGATCCGACATGTCCATCCAAGAATACCTTCCCTTTAGTTTTTTCTCGAACTCCATAAGTTTTTCAATATATTCTCTTGTAGCTCCAAACATAAGAACAGGCTGAACAATCGATTTGTACATCTCTCTCATTTCCCTGAACTTCATTCTATCAATTTTTCTTTTAGAACAGAAAGGATTTATATCTTTATGAGCTTCACGCTCTTTATTCCTCTATCTGTGACCTTGTCAACAACTATAGTTGCATTCTTCAGTTTTATCTTTTCGCCCTTCTTAGGAATTCTCTTAAGCTTGTTCTCTATAAATCCTGCGATAGTATCGAAATGTTCCTCCTTTATATTGAGATCAAGTATTTTGTTTAATTGTTCAACAGAAGCCTTAGCATCGATTATGAAAACCTTGTCATCCACCTTCTTAACGTAAACGCTGGTTCTTTGACTTTTATCAAATATATCACCCACTATCTCTTCGAGAATGTCTTCAAGGGTCACAAGTCCTGTGACATCTCCGTACTCATTAACTACTATAGCCACAGGCATATCTTTTCCTTCAAACTCTGTCAAAAGGTCGTCTATCTCTTTAGACTCAGGAACGAAATAAGCTGGTTTTGCTATGTCTTTCACTTTGATGTTGAGTTTTTGATCCTTGATGTATTTCAGAACATCATCTACATCAAGTATGCCTATGATGTTGTTCTTGTCGTCTATATATACCGGATATCTTGAATATGGGGTTTTAACGATAAAATCGATAACATCCTTTAGTTTAGCATTACCGTCAACCATCTTTACATCTATCTTTGGTGTCATAACCTCTGTGACCTTTGTCCCTCTGAACTCAAGAACATTGTGAATTATTTCAGCAGCCTCTTTATCCAGGATTCCTTCCTTAACTCCCATGGTAACAACCATCTTCAGTTCTTCTTCGGATAATTGTTTCTCCTTTCGGGCGCCAACAACCTTTGCGATGGTCTTGGATATAAGCTCAAAGAACTTGACCAGTGGAAGAAAGATGTAGCTTAAGATTTCAACAGGCCTTGCAACGAGAAGCGATATTCTTTCTGCGTTCTGTGCAGCGATGGTTTTTGGTGTTATCTCACCAAATGTTAGAACAAGAAGTGTCATAACACCGGTTGCAATACCAACACCCGTTGAGCCATAGAGTCTGGTAAATATTACAGTTGCAAGCGCTGCTGCAGCTATGTTGACTAAATTGTTTCCTATGAGGATGGTTATCAAAAGCCTGTGTGGGTCCTGCTTGAGTCGGTAAAGGGCTTCTGAACCTCGTTTTTTCTGCTTAAGAAGGGCATTGACCCTTATCATGTTAATAGATATGAGAGCTGTCTCAACACCTGAAAAAAAGGCCGAAAGTGCAATGAGTACTATCAAAACAATGATTTGAACTTCCAACATTGCAATACCCTTTTTATAAGGCTCTATTAAATTTATTGAATCTAATTGTTTTTTAAAGTTAAACAACCAATAATAATTTAAACTTGTTGTGGTGATAATTATGTCTGAGTTTCAAGTAGAAATTGAAAATGTAGTTGCTTTTACTTCTCTTGGCAAGGATATACCTTTGAACAAGCTTGTTGAGAGGATGGAAAGCGCAGAATACGAGCCCGAGCAGTTTCCTGGATTGGTTTACAGGATAAATGAACCCAGAGCAGCATCGCTTATATTTTCCTCAGGAAAGATCGTGTGTACAGGGACGAAGAGTATAGAGATGGCAAAGATAGCAATGAGAAAGGTTGTCGATAAGATCAGAGAAGTCGGTATAGATCTTCCTAAAAACTTTGACATACAGGTAGAAAATATCGTTGCATCATCAAAGATAAAAGCACATCTGAATTTGGAAGAGATAGCATTTTCCCTCGAGAATGCGGAATACGAGCCTGAGCAGTTTCCTGGATTGGTTTACAGGATTAACGAGCCTCGAGTTGCTTTTCTGCTGTTTAGTTCAGGAAAAATCATATGCACGGGTGCGCACAGTATAGAAGACATCCATAAGGCCTTAAAGAATCTCAAGGAAAGATTGGAGAGTATAGGGATAAAGGTAACGCCTGTTAAGGATTGATTACTTTCTTCTATTACCTTGAATGTCCTTCCACTGCCAAGAGTATTTTTTTATCTTAGACGATTTACCGAAACCGCACGCAGAACAGACCTTCTTGCTAACATGATAGGAATGTCTTCCACATCTTCTGCAAACTATATGTGTCTTCTTCTGCTTCTTACCGAAACTTGCTGTTCCTTTTGTCATGGTTCAGAAGTTTTATTTTCCAGGAGATATAAAGACTATGTTGTCACCCCTAACAAGAACGGTTCCTAATTGTATCTCATTTTCACCTTGTATCTTGGCGTCCTCAAGCCATAGATTGATATGAGAGTCAAATGCCTTTAAGACACCAACTATGTCCTCACCTTTCTTAAGTTTTACGAGTATCCTCTTATCTATGGAGTTTCCAAGCACATCCAAGGGTCTCTGCATGACACCACTTTCGATTATTTCAATTATGTATTTAAATAAGTATTGGTGATATTATTTGTAAAAACAAACATATATAAACTTATTGCAAATATTATTTGGTGTTAGTATGACGAAATGGCATTTAAAATCCAATAGAACTCCAACAGGAGCGAAGGTTAAGAGAAAGAGGAAAAAGAAGAAGTTTGAGAGAGGTTCTGAATTTTTGGAGACGAAAATAGGTCCAAGAAAGTTTGTTGTCAGAAAGGCTCGAGGAGGTAGTAGGAAATATAAACTCCTTGCTGTGGATAAGATAAATGTTGCCGATCCAAAAACCGGGAAAATTGTAAGAAGTAAGATTCTCTCTGTGGTTGATAATCCTGCAAATCCTCACTATGTAAGAAGAAATATAATCACAAAGGGTGCTGTGGTTAAAACCGAAGCTGGTCTTGCAAGGATTGTTTCAAGACCTGGTCAGGATGGTATAGTTAATGCTGTTCTGATCGAAGAACAACACTCTCACTGAAGCTTTATTGCCTTTACTGGACAGTTTTCTACACAAGACCCACATCCTATACAGTTATCCGGGTTTACAACAGTAGATTTTCCCTCTTTCAACTTAAATACATCAGCTGGGCACACAGAAACACATGCACCGCAACCTACACATTTTTCCTTATCAACAACAGGACTCACCATGTTTTTACCTCCTTATTGAATTAATTTTATCTCCACCTATTTAAAAATACCTCACCCTCGCGTTATAGTTTTTGGAGAGCGGGTCTATCCTGCCTTCAGGTATAGGCATTATGACATCCTCTGGTTTAGGTTCTGGAAGACCTTGCTCGTTCCTTAGACGTTTTATATAAGAAAAATGCATACCCACGGGATCTGATATGCCTTCCTCAAGCATCTTATGTATATATTCCCAGGGATCATCTATTTCAGGAAACCTATGAAAGCCTGTCAGTGTGCTATAAGCATCAAGATGTTCCAAACCAAAACTCGAAGAAAAGTTATATCTTTCCTTCAGGATTTCGAAGTTTGCTCCTTTCACCTTCACGTCTGGATTTCGGGTTATCGCATAGCAAAGCATGATATTACCTTCAGGATCGAAGTTATCTGCTCTTCCGTTGCCAGAAGCTATGATCCATTTTAAGGGATAGTTATCATTAACTTTTATTATATTAGAACGTATCACAACTACGGGTATATGACGTGTTTTTTCCTTGGTTACAAGGACCTTTTGAAGCTCTGGCATCTTTTTGTCTGAATCCTCGAATCTTCTTTCAACCTCTTTGATAAGAACGTCAAAATCATCGCATCCAAGCTCGGGCTCTAAACATCTTCTCCACGCATTGGTGTAAAACTCATAAACTTTTCGCTTGTCCTTATCCGTTAGGTCGGAGAAATTAATAATCTCCATAAAAAGAGAAAAGATGGTAAGTTTAATAAACTTATCTTCTTATTTCCACTTCGTCAAAAAATCCTCTAACAGCATCGGCGAGTTCTTGGAGCTCCCTCTCAGAATATGTCTTTTCATTTGCATACCTTTCATCTAAGGTCTTTCCGGGTCTGAATTGTTGAATCACATATCTTCTGGATCCCCTGAGCTCTTTACCTATTTGAACGATATCATCTTTCTTGTGGAGTCTCGGCAGGACTGTTGTTCTGAACTCATAGTCAATCCCCGAGTTCCGGATAAGTTCCACACTCCTCATGATTTTTCCAATATCTACATCAACACCAACAGCTTCTCGATACCTGTTTAGAGGCGCTTTAATATCCATCGCTATGTAATCCACAAGGCCTGACTCGAGAAGATTTTTTATCATTTCTGGGTTTGAACCATTGGTATCAAGTTTAACAAGAATTCCTGCATCTTTGAATCTTTTTAGGAATTCAGGTAGGTCTTTGTGAATGGTAGGTTCTCCTCCTGTTATACATACAGCATCTATCCACATCTTTTCTGTTTGAATATATCTTATTATCTCGTTTGTATCGAGGGTTGGAAGACCCTCGGGATTTTTAAGAAGATCGGGATTTTGACAGAACGGGCATCTGAAATTACATCCTGGAAGAAATATCACGGAGCATGATCTACCAGGATAATCTATCATCGAGAATTTATGCCAACCTTTTATTTCAATCATAATTAATTCGTTACACACTTAATGGTTTGGCCAAAGCCTTCCTCTCGTCATACTCAAGTCTGAACTTGAACTCTTCTTGTTTTCCTGCATTCCAGTTAGCCACAGGTCTGAAATATCCAACGATTCTTGAGAAAACCTCTGTTTCTGCACCGCATTGAGGACATCTTGGATGCTCCCCTCTTATGTAACCATGATTCTTACATATGCTAAAGGTTGGTGTTATTGAATAATAGGGAAGTTTTGTGTTGTATGCTATTTTTTTGACGAGTTGTTTTGCTGCGTCACCACTGCTGAGTCTTTCACCAAGGAAAACATGAAATATAGTCCCGCCGGTGTAGAGTGGTTGTATATCGTTCTGATGCTTTATAGCCTCCACCAGATCATCCGTGTAGTCTACAGGAAGCTGTGTTGAGTTTGTCAAGAATGGTTCTTCCTTGCCTGAAGTATATATGTCAGGATAATACTTCTTATCGAGTCTTGCTAATCTATAAGATGTTGACTCCGCTGGTGTTGCTTCAAGATTATAGAGATTACCTGTTTCCTGTTGGAATTCCTTTAACTTCTCTCTCATAAACTTCAAAACCTTTATTGCAAATTCCTTTCCTGCCTTGGTCTGAATACCTTCACCAAGGAAATTCATACAACACTCGTGCATACCAACAAGACCTATAGTGGAGAAATGATTGTTGAATGTTCCAAGATAAACCTTTGTATACGGCATAAGACCATTCATAAGGTTCTTCTCAACAACTCTCCTTTTAACCTCAAGAGCGTCTTTTGCAATGTTCATATAATGTTCAAGCTTATCGAAAAATTCAGTTTCGGTTTTAGATTCATAGCCAAGCCTGTTCATGTTTATGGTTACAACTCCTATGGAACCTGTATTGTCTCCTGGTCCCCACATGCTACCAGGTCTCTTTATAAGCTCTAACTGGTTTATGTTCAATCTACAGCACATTGCCCTGATCGATCTTGGATCAAGATCAGAACCAACATAGTTCTGGAAGTAGGGTGTTCCGTATTTGGCGGTAACTTCAAAAAGGAGGTCTGCATTTTCCGTATTCCATTCAAAATCCTTTGTCACATTATAGGTAGGTATCGGGAATGTAAATATCCTTCCATTAGCATCACCTTCAAGCATAACTTCAAGAAATGCACGGTTTATCATATCCACCTCATCTTGAAGATCACCATATGTATAATCTTGTGGTTTTCCACCAACTATTGCAGGTTCGTCTTTCATATCCTCTGGAATTGTCCAATCAAATGTTAGGTTAGAAAAAGGATACTGTGAACCCCATCTAGATGGAATATTCAAGGAAAAGACCAGCTGCTGCATGTTTTGTTTCACATCCTTGTAAGAAAGATTATCTGCCCTGACAAAAGGTGCGAGTAGTGTGTCTACACTGGAAAATGCCTGTGCACCAGCAAATTCCATCTGGAGACATCCTATGTAGTTAACCATCTGATGAACAATCGTGGACATGTGTTTTGCTGGTTTGCAGTCGACCTTATTAGGAACACCACCAAAGCCTCTAAGAAGAAGGTTCTTTAAACTCCAACCAGCACAGTATCCTATAACACCATGGCTAAGGTCATGAATGTGTATGTATCCTCTTTTATGTGCATCGGCAACAGCTGGAGAATACATTTGTGTAAGATTATAGTTTGCCATAACTGCACCTGCAGCGTAAAGAAGCAGACCTGAAAAAGAAAACTGCTCGTTGCTGTTTTCTTTTACTCGCCAGTCCATCCTGTTCAAATACGAATCTATGGTATTCTGAACATCTATAAACACGGATTTTGTCTCTCTAAGTTTTTCTCTCTGTTTTCTATAAAGTATAAAGGCCTTTGCTGTCTTTGCGTGACCATTTTCTATAAGAACCTTTTCTATTATATCCTGTATATCCTCGACCATGGGCGGATTCTTATCATCATATCTGCCTTCAAGTATTTCAACCACTCTATCCGAAAGTTCCTTTGCTATCTCTTTATCTTTTCCGCCAACTGCCTTTGCAGCCTTCCATATAGCTTCAGTTATTCTGTTTTGGTCGAATTTAACTATGCTGCCGTCTCTTTTTATGACGTAGTGGAGCTTTGGCTTGACCTTCATCTTCCTTCTCATCTCTCTAAGCTTCTTAAGTTCATTTTCGAAAGACTCTATATCACGGAACTCCTTGTAAACAGAAGCGAATCTTATATAAGCAACCTTGTCTACCTCTTTAAGCTTCTTCATCACAAGTTCCCCAATGAGTCTACTTTCAACTTCAGGAAGATTAAGTCTTCTTAGCTCACTTTCAATTTCATTAACTATATCCTCTATGGTTTCCGTGCTGATAGGCCTTTTTTCACATGCTTTGGTTATACCTCTTTGAAGCTTCTGTCTGTCGAATGGTTCCCTTCTGCCGTCCTTTTTAACGACAACGAGATCTACAGATTCTATTCTTTCATAGGTTGTGAATCTCTTTCCACAATTAAGACATTCTCTTCTTCTTCGGGTTATACTCATGTCGCCAGTCTCTCTTTTGTCTATAACCCGTGTGTTTTCAGAGGAGCAGTATGGACATTTCATGTTACCACACAATATACTGTGTGTTTTTGAACTTAAAAAACACTATATGCAGTATATTATTTCGAGCAGAAGGTATATAAAAATTTCGTTGATGTAGTATAGAGATAAAAAAAGCACTTTTACGATATATTGATCATATAACCTACTCGACCTTTCTAAAGAGTATCTCACCTCTTCTTGGCTTCCCTTTGAACTCACCAAACCTTATCATGGAAAGATCCTGTGACCTGATACCCAGCTGTTCTCTCATTTTCTTGCTTGTTTCGGGCATGAACGGATCTATAAGAATGGATATTATTCTTAAGGACTCAAGAAGATTGTAGAGAACATTTGACAGTTCATCTCCCTTAAGTTTCCATGGCTCTTTTTCATTGATATATTTGTTACATGCCTTTACGAAAAACCATATTTCGTCCATGGCCTTATGGAACTTCAATTGGTCCATGTATTTATCTATCTTCTTAAATCTGAGACAACCTTCAAGTTCGTTGTCTCCTTCTATTTTACCTTTAAATCTTTCAGCAAGTGTTAGAGTTCTGTACAAAAGGTTTCCCAAATCGTTTGCAAGTTCGTTGTTGAGTCTTCTCTTCAAAGATTCCTCAGAAAAATCACCATCCTCACCAAAAGGTATCTCCCTTACAAAAAAGTATCTCAAGGCGTCAATAGAATACTTTTTTGCGAGTATCACAGGATCTATTGCGTTGCCCAAAGACTTGCTTATTTTCTGACCATTTATAGTGAAAAATCCATGAGCAAATATCCTTCTTGGAAGTTCATAGCCTGCACTCATGAGCATGGCTGGCCATATTACAGCATGAAATCTTATTATATCCTTTGCCATAAGATGAACGTCAGCTGGCCAGAATTTTTCACCAGCAGATATGTAGTTTATCAAGGCATCAAACCAGACCCAGAAAACATGGGTTTCATCATTTGGAAGTTTTATTCCCCATCCACTACCAGGCCGTGATATGCTTATATCCTTTAAACCACTTTTTATGAAACTTACAACTTCGTTTCTTCTTGTTTTGGGAAGAATGAAGTCGGGATTTTCTTTTATGTGTTTTAAAAGCTTATCTGAATATTTGCTGAGCCTAAAGAAGTAGTTTTCTTCAGAAACTTGTCTTGGTGGTGTTTTGTGAAGAGGGCAGAGACCTTTCACAAGCTCGCTCTCTGTTAAGAAGGTTTCACAACCATCACAATAGAGACCAGTATATTTACCTTTGTAAATATCACCGTTTTCCATTATTTTGTTGAAAAATTCTCTGACCTTTTTCTTATGTCTTGGTTCTGTAGTTCTTATAAAATCATCGTAGGATATACCTAACTCCTTCCATGTTTTTTTCCATTGTTTAGCCATATGGTCTGCGTATTCTTTAACATCATCAAAACCAAACTTCTTCGCTCCCTGTAAGGTTTTAAATGAGTTCTCATCTGTTCCTGTCAGAAAAAAGACATGAAGACCTTTCAGACGATACCATCTTGCAATTACATCGGCCATTATGGTTGTGTAGGCGTGACCTATATGAGGAACATCGTTCACATAATAGATAGGTGTTGTTACATAGAACTTCTGCATGTTATCTCTTTATAACTAATTATTTATTAAGATTGAGTATTTTTTCAAGCTCCTCTTCGGTGCAGAACTTTTGATACAACTTTCCGTTGATAACTAACGCTGGTTCTGTGGTTGTTGTTATGTTATAATATTTCTTCAAAACCTGAACAGAAGGTTCGTCAAGGTCCGCATCAAGTGCAAAAATCAATATATTATCACTGAACTTACTCTTTAGATAGGTTAAGATAAATCCTTGATCATCACATCTTGCACAATCTTTGGAAAAGAAATAAACTATGGTCGATGCGTTGTAGTTACAAACTGTTCTGAGCTTGTTCGCAAGGAGCCAGTAGCTTATAAGTAATCTGGAATATTCTTTTTTGAGGTTTATATACTCATTATAATCATGAATCTCTGAATCCGATCCATAGGAAGTTAGTTTAGAACCTATCTCATAAGAATTCTTATTTATGTCAAGTAAGGTTGCCTTAAGTAACGGACACGTTGCATTCTCACCTAAAACATCAAAAAAAAGAAATTGAAGTTGGAAGTTCTCAACATCTGTTATTACGTTTTTCATCTCTTTTTCAATTCCACTGAGCCTTTCTTTGTTTATAAGAAATCCCGTAAACAGACCCGCACCGAAGAGTATGGCTGATATTATTAACGCGGATACAAGTGTCTTTACATCAAGGGGTTTTTTACTCTTCATCACCATTCCCTCTTGAATCTTAGTATCTCATACATTAAGGCAAGTGCCCAAAAACACATCAGGATGAACGGGAAAAATATGAGATACATAAAGTATCCTGGTTTATTCTCACTTATAGGTTCGTTGTTCATCTTAAAGCTAATGTAAAGAACATAAGCTCCTACAGCAAGTCCGAGAAGAGCAAGGAACAACTGTGTGGACACAATATTTGTGATAAGATATTCCAGATTTATTCCCTGAAGGAGTATGGATACGTCCCAGTTTATTAGATAGAGCTTCCAGAGATAGTTCAATGCCATACCGGTGTAGTTCCATGCCATGACAAAGAATATAACGATTATAGACATCACTGCTAAGAAGTTTATTGGAAGAAAGAACACCCCTAAATTTCCATATTTTGGATTGAAAAACATCTTTCTATATTTTAAGGAATTCTGTATAGCTCCCCTGTACCATCTTATTCTTTGTTTAAGCAGGTCTTTCCAACGGTCAGGACACAGTGTATAGGATTTTGCATTGATGCTGTTTTCTATTTTATAGCCAAATTTATGAATCTTCAAGGCTATTTCCATATCTTCTGTTAAATTGTCTGTCTCAAATCCTCCCACCTCGAGAAGAACACTTTTCCTGTAGATAGAAAAAACTCCTGGTGTGACATGGATTGCGTCTATGAACGCGAGAGCTTTTCTCAAAAAAACATTGAGAAGATACTCGGCATGTTGTATCTTTTCTAAAAAATTTGTGGTTTTCCAAACCCTCAAAGCAGGCGTTACTGCTGCAACATTCTTGTCATCAAAATAACCTACCATCTTCTTAAGTATCTGTGGTTCAACAATGGAATCTGCATCTATACAGGCTATGAGCTCACCCTTGGCATGTCGAATTCCTCTATTGAGCGAATACGCCTTGCCTCGGTTCTTCTTATTTGTTAAAAGCTTTATCTTCCCTTGCTTGGAAAAGTATTCTGCTATCTTTCCCGTCTTATCTGTTGATGCATCGTTTATCACTATTATTTCCAAAAGGTTTTTTGGATAATCCAGATTAAGAAGTGATCGTATAGTTTTCCCTATAGTTTTTTCCTCGTTATAAGCCGGTACAAGAACAGATACTGCTGGTAACGATCTGTATGATTTGCTCTCGTAGAAATTCTCTCTGTTCTGGAGAAGGACCATGATCCATACTACTGATATGAATATGAAGATATACCATGCTACAAAGTTCAAGACAGTTACCCATAACATCGTTTCAAACCTAATTAATTATTCTGCGTTTAAAATAAAATATGAGATATGAGATTTTGATGTTGATTACGTGTTTGATAATTGTTCTGTATTCCGTTCTTGCTTTGTTCAATCAAGGGTTGTGGTGGGATGAAGCTGTTTACCTTAGTTTAGGAAGGTCTATCCTTCATGGTAGTTATAGTCTTAATGATACATATCCTGTGGAAAGTTTTAGACCACCACTCTTTCCTTTAATCCTGTCATTGTTTTCGTGGTCTGTAACCGCAGGAAGAGTTTTTTCTATCTTACTCTCTTTAGCGGCAATAGTATCTCTCTACATGATATGTAGAGAGGTCTTTGGAAGAGAACATGCTCATTGGTCTTTGCTTCTCTTTGTCTCAAACCCTTGGTTTATATTTTTTGCAGGAAAGATATTAACAGAGATGCTTTTCATATCCCTTGTCTCGCTCTCGTTGCTTGTTTTTTTCAGATACATTAATAAAGGTGATAAGAAATATCTTGTTATTTTAGGTTTTCTTTCAGGTTTATGTTTCCTCACCAAATACTTTGGTTGGATTGTTATTGTTTCGTATCTTTTATGTCTTCTCTTCAGAAAAAGGGATGATGTTCTGCCTTACATGATGTTTCTCGTGATAACTTTGCTTCCTTGGTTTATGATGAATGTATATTATTATGAAAATCCTTTAGGCTCTCTGTATATCAATTGGGAGGTTTACAGTAAAGCTGCTCTGGGAAAGGCAGGTCTTGAAGATCTTTTTATCTTTCTTGGTTTGCTGACATTTCTTATACCTTTCTATTTCTTTAGATTTGGTCTGAAGAAAGAGCATATGCCGCTTTGGACTATGTTTTTTATATCAATGATGGTGT
Source organism: uncultured archaeon (assembly GCA_964409265.1). Classification (GTDB taxonomy): domain Archaea; phylum Aenigmatarchaeota; class Aenigmatarchaeia; order QMZP01; family QMZP01; genus CAYPCO01. The sequence continues at coordinate 17,353 of CAYPCO010000003.1, forward strand.
TTGTTCTTCTTCCTTACAGAGAGATCAGATACTTTCTTTCATTTCTTCCAGTTTATGTAATACTTGGTGTTACTGGATTTCTGAAGTTTATGAGATCTAAAAAGATCCTCTCATTGATTGTTATCATATGTTGTGTTGCAACATCTTTAGTAGGTCTTAATTATGTTTGGCTTGATAGAGACTCTGCAAAGGGTTTGGTTGAGGCATGTGTTTATCTGAAGAGTGTAACGAAACCTAATGAAACGATTATGACCGAGTCATATCCCTATGTGAAATATATCGCAGAAAGAAGTTTCGTGAAATTTCCTACTGATTCTAATAGGGTTACGGGATTATTACGGGATTATAACATTCGCTACGTGCTTGTTTACAGGTTTGAACCAGGAAACCCAGAGTATGTTAATAACTACTTTACTACCGAGAATGGCTTTGAACCCGTAAGAAATTTTTCACAATGGGGAAGAAAAGACGCTGTAACTATTTATCGTTTTTTAGGTAATTTCAGTTCCTTCTTAAACCACTGAAGCCATTTATCA
>CAYPCO010000004.1:0-16808 GCA_964409265.1 uncultured archaeon
AGACACAGTAACCGTCAGATTATGGGTTCCAGGTCTTGTATTTACTGGATCAAACCATGTTGTTATATTGAACCAGTAAATCCCCGAAGAGTTCAGAGATGCATTAAAACCACTCAAGCTTCTTGATGACCCGAGATCTGATACCGTGAAGTTGCTTTCATTCAAGTTCTGAACAGGATCACCATTTGTATAAGTGACAGAAACATTAACAGTTAAATATTGATTGGGTTTTACAGAAACACCGTCAGGGTTGTAAGAAGTTTCATTGTACACAAAATTCAATATGTTTACATTGTATCCTATTACCAAGCTAAGTGTTGCGTTATTGTTTGTTTCATTAGACTCATTTACAACATTTAGAGCGTCTATTTGAACTATGAAGGTCCTTCTCCCATTAGAGACAGTCACAGGAGAAAAATCAACGGTGTAATTCGATCCGTTGGTAAGAACATCAGCAGAAACTGTTTTGTTTTCTTTCAACACACCCTCATAGAAAAGATGAACTGTTATGTTTCCTGTAAAGTTGAAGCTTCCATTATTGTAAAGAGTTGCATTGAGTGTTATGTTACTGCCTGTGAATGGATGTGTGTCTGTAGAGTTCCACTGAATCTCTGTAACCAAAAGATCAGGATAAAGATAGAAATAACTCGCATTGGTAAGATTAAGATTGCTTCCATTATCCCAACACGCCAGACTCCAGTTGTGAAGCCCTTGTGTGAGATTGGTAACTGTATAGTTGGTTAAATTTCCATTCTCAGATTCTATATAGCTACCAACAACGTTTCCATCAACACTCAAATTACATGTAATGGAAGGATCAAGATTATCCGTTACAGTCCAAGTAAATGCCAACGTGTCTTGGTTATACATGCTCTGATTTTGTGGTGAATGCATGGTGATGAGAGGAGCTTGTGTATCCACAGTGAAACTTATCCAGGTAGAATTTTCATTTCCAGCACTATCGTTTATATAAAGATAAAGTGTTGATAGAGCATTGTTAATAGCTGTAAATGTTGTGTTGCTGCAGTTATCCAAAGTTGTGTTCGTACTGTTATAGAAATACCAACATGTATCAACGTTTGTCTCGTTAAATGTAAAGTTTAACCAAAGAGTTGTTTCGTTGTATGTTATATTCTGAGGTGAATATATCTGCATGGTCGGATAGGTTCTGTCTACTTTGAATATCCACGTCTCTGAAACAGCATAGCTCGTTCCGTTCGTACAATTTACCGACCAGTTATGTTCACCTTCAGATATGCTGTGATTGGAGTATATAATAGCTGGAGTGTTGTTATAAACTGTATCGTTTTTACCAGACGGGATACCATCTATGAAAAGTTCACACGATGCTGATTCGTTTTCTCCTGTATAGTTAAAGGTGAACTCTAATGTATCGTTATCAAGATTGGTCCAAGTGTTGTTCCCGGGTGACATAAGGTTTACAGTATCTATACCAGAGGCAAGAGCATTCGTGATGAAGAGTAGAATCAGGACAAGCAACAGTACACATCCTGCCTGCTTTCTTAGAATATACATGATATTCACAATATAAGTTTAATGATATCTGATTTATTAATTTTTGATTTTTAAAGTTTAATGAAATTCAAATTTAAGGATATGTTTCCAAATAAATTAACATGGTAAACGAGGTTTTTGATGTTCTCATAAACATTCTATGTCCTACCTATGAAAGCGCAAGTGTTTGTAGAGATTTTGTGAACGCCCCTTCACACCAGGTTCTTGCCCCTGTAGGACCTTTACTTTACTTCCTTTTCTTCCCGTCAGTCTTCATAATTCTTTTTATCTATATTCTGAGCAATTCCATTCTCAAGGGTGGCGGCTTAACCCAGGGTTTAAGATTTCTTATTGCTGTTTCAGTTTATGCATATATCATAATCTCAGGATGGTATTATATCTTCCTTCCACTTTCAGAGATATGGTTTGTAATAATAATAATTTTAGGATTCCTTTATCTCATAATCAGGCATTTCGGAGGAGAGGGAAGCGGTAAGATGCCGGCAATTAGTTCTAAAGCAATACCGCTATATGTCACTAAGAAGGCGAAAAAATTTGGTGGTAAAATAGGATTAGAAAAGGCGATCGAGGATAGATTAAATAATTTAAGGGGTGTACTCGAACAATTGGAAAAGCCGTCCGAAGGAACGGATGTGGGAAATCTTATAAGAAGCTATTGGACTATCAGAGCAGATACTGAAAAACTAATAGATCTACTTGAAGCTCAAGCGGGATATCTTGATGAATCAGTCACAAAAAAATACTGGAATGAGATAAATAAACTATCAAAAAGGTTTGAGCACCAGAAAAGGAAATATGTATCGTGATGTTTATGTTTGAAGAAATCTTGACATCGATGATTCCATTTCTTTTTGTACTTGTCATAATCTATGGTGCATTGGAGGTTGGAGGTATTTTTAACAAGAGAATAAACACCCTCATTGCCGTGATAATTTCGTTTTTCGTTATGAGTTCTGAAAGCTATGTGGAATTCATACACTCGATTCTGCCTTTTGCCGCTGGATTTTTCATTGTTTTCTTTTTCTTAGGGTTCGTAATATCCTTCTTCAAGAAAACCGGAGGTGAAAAAAACTGGGAACTTATAGGTATAATAGCTTTGCTCCTACTTGTAATTTTAACTACACAGAGTGAAAACATAGAAGCCATTTTTCCCTTGACAGATATTCTTAATAATCTTTTGGTTCTCATTGGTATAGTTTTCATAGGGCTCATTTTTTATGCTGCGTACAAACAAAAGACATAATTTTAAATCTTAACGTACAGAACTAATTTTATGGGAGAAACCATCCTTTCCATACATGATGGTCATACAGCAACAGCCGCAATCATCGAGAACGGAAGAATACTTGCGTGTTTAAGTGAGGAAAGGCTTAACAGAATAAAAGAGTGGGGTGGCGTTCCTCGCTTGGCTGTAAGAGAAGTTCTAAAAATAGCAGGTAAGAGCCCAGAGGATATAGACTATGTGGTCGTCCCATCATATATAAATCCTGTAACTTCAATGGAGGCGGGAAGAAAATCTATTCCAAGAAGAATCTTTGGTATCGTTACAAGGTTTGTTCCAAGGGAATTGTTAAGATCAAACATATGGGTCAAACCCGCCGTCGCTCTTCTTAAAAAATTCAGACGAACTCAAGAAATACTCAACTGTATAAGAGAAATTGGTATAGACGCAGATATAGAATTTTGTGAACACCACTTGGCTCATGCAGCAACAGCCTTTTACACAAAATGGTTCAAATCAGATGAAACACTTGTGATAACGGCTGATGGATCAGGAGATGCTGTGTCAGGAACCATAAGTATAGGTAAAGACTATGAAATCCAGAGATTTGTAGAAGTTTCAAACTACAATTCCATAGGCGAGCTTTATTCAAGGGTGACAGAATTTTTAGGAATGAAACCCTTATCACATGAATATAAGGTGATGGGTCTTGCTCCTTACGCAAAAGAAAAATACACTCAAGGGACGTATGAAAAGTTTAAAAGAATGATAAGAATCTCACCCAAGAATCCACTTGTATATGAAAACATAAGTGGTGCTTGGAAGTGGCAATATCTCGATCTCTTCAGAAAGGTCTTAGATAGAGAAAGATTTGATAATATAGCTGGTGGTCTTCAGAGGTTTTTCGAAGAGCTTTTATGCCGATGGATAAGAAACGCCATAGAAGAGACAGGTATAAATGATATTGTTCTGGCAGGTGGTGTCTTTATGAACGTGAAGGCAAATCAGAAGATTCTCCACATGGACGAGGTCAATAATTTTTTCGTCTTTCCTTCATGTGGTGATGAATCTCTGGCAATAGGTGCAGGCCTTCTGAAATATGTTGAGATATGTCTAGATTCCGGAAAAAAACCAAAACCAGAACCACTAGGACCTATATATTTTGGTCCCGAATATAAGGAAGAAGATATAGAGAATTCTCTAAGAGCGATTAATGCAAGAAAGAAATACAATGTTGAAAAGGTGAAGGATATAGATAAATTCGTTGGTGAAATGGTAGCAGAAGGAAAAGTTGTAGCCAGGTTCTCTGGCAGATGTGAATGGGGCGCAAGAGCCCTTGGAAACAGAAGCATACTTGCTGATGCCAGAAATACGGATGTTATCAGAAAAATAAACGAAGCTGTAAAGATGAGGGATTTTTGGATGCCGTTTGCGCCAAGTATACTCAAGGAAAGGGAGAAAGATTATTTGGTGAATCCGAAGGAATTCAAAGCACCTTATATGATAATATCCTTTGATACAACAGAACATGGCAGAAAGACCTTAAAGGCAGCAATCCACCAGTATGACTTCACAGCAAGACCACAGGTAGTAGAAAAATCTTGGAATCCTGGCTATTACAAAGTTTTGAAGACATTCGAAAAAGAAACAGGTGAAGGAGGTTTTCTTAACACATCGTTTAATCTTCATGGTCAACCTATAGTTTGTTCGCCCATGGATGCTTTATGGACATTAGAAAACACTGGTCTTGAAAATCTAGCCTTAGGAGAATTCTTCATATCTAAAAAATAAAACTATACATCATTAACTTTGAGGATTCTAACTACTTCGAACGCCTCAGCATATTTTACAGAACTCACAAGACCTCTAAATTGAGCAAGCCCCTTGATTGCATTTATTTTCATATATTCCTTTCCATTCTGCGTGTTAAACATACTCAGAGCCTTGATCTTATCATCCATATATTTAGTTATATCTACGTAATAGTTTGGAGAAAATCCAATGTAAAGACTTGGTGATTCGTAACTAAATATTTCAGGGACAGATCTTGCCGCAACCAATGTATGATAAGCCACAGTTCTGTGATCCTGGTGCGTGTCTTTAATAGAATGTGTATATACTCTCGTCGGTCTGATCTTATTTATTATCTTTTCTAAGTTTTCTATTACATCGTGACTTTGAGGTATGTTTGTATCCGGATAATCAAATATATGAAGCTCCGCGCCCAACTTGTTTGCAGATTCTTGCGCCTCTTTGGCTCTTTCGTTAGCATCACCGCTTTTCTCACCTTTAGTTAATATTATGAAAACGAGTTTGTCACCTCTCTCAAGATGTTTCCTTAAAGTCCCGTAACAACCATATTCGATATCATCTGGATGCGCACCAATCGCAACGATATTCATTCTTTCACCTTCTTGGCTATCTCGTTCACTGCCGTGACCTCCTTCCACACAAGCTCTTCTGGCTTAATTTTAATGTTCTTTAATAATTTATAAAGTAATTCCACAGGGTTTACACCAGAAGCAACCGTTATAGGAAGACCACCTGAGAATCTTGGATTTATTTCAACAAGTTTTGGTTCACCTGCATGATCGAGTTTAAACTGGATATTAACAGGACCTTTAAACTTAATAACATTGCATATCTCTTTGACCCTTCTTATGACATCTTCATTCCTTTCGGTTTTACCAATTATAGACACACCCGAGAGAATCTTTAATCTGATTCTTGGGACTATGACCAACGGATTCCCGTCGAAATCACATAAAACATCAACTGTATATTCTTTACCAGGAAGATATTCACAAAAAACATTAGAAGGATTTATGACACTTTCAGGAATATCCTTATAGCTTTCAAAGGTTATGATACCTCTTCCACCTCTCCCAACCCTTGGTTTGACTATAACAGCTCCTTCGAACACAGAAAGTTCATCCTGATCTTTGGCAATAACAAATCTTGGACAGACACCAAGATCTTTTAATTCCTCGTAAAGAAGAAACTTATCATTGCATATCTTTATAGTTTTCTCAGGTGATATGATGACTTCCGCTTTAATGGAACGTTTGTTTTGTGAAAATGCAACAAGCTCTTCATCCACCGTTGGTATAATATAATCTATACCGTCCTTTTCAATCAACTCGTTAATCCTTTCCAAAAACGAAGGATCTCTAGCGTACGGGACTTTATAAAATTTGACATTGAGTTCAAGAATCTCGAGTTTTTTCTCTGCTTTTTCATCAGCATCACAAGAGATCAGCATGTCTTTTTCTGGGTAAAAGAAAACAGTGTTCATTCCTGCAGGTCCACCAACACCGGTAACAAGAACCTTCATATTTCACCCAAGAATGGCAACAAGGAACAAACACCACAAGATATGCATGCATACAAGTAAAAACACAACATCGTTTTCAGAGCATTTGTTTTTAATCCTCCTGATTGTATGTATGGCAACATGAGTCAGCGACCATATACTCTTGTAAGGTGGGAGAAGGTCTCCATCTTTGGTGACCTTGCCAAAGCATTCTGGTTTAAACGTTTTACGATGTTTAATGATATACGGTATTTCTCTGGATTTTATCAAACCTTCAAGGAGATAGGGCATCATTATAAGTATGGTTATTGTTTGAAACCTTCCGAGAACGGCAACAACAGCAAAGACGCTTCCTATAAGGTAGGTCAGTGTATCCCCAGGAAAAACTCTTGACGGATATCTATTGTAGACAAAAAAACCCATCAATGTGAAAAGAAATATCAACAGAACAGAAAAGAAAGGCGTTCCCTGTGTGAAATACATCAATGCAAGGGTAGACACGATTGCCAGAGAAACCTCCAAACCGTTAAACCCAGCAAGAAGGTTAACAGCATTGGTCGCACCTATAAAACCTATAGGAACAAGCACCAAGGGGTAAAAAAGCCAAGGCAGTTGCAGTGGGTATCCAAGAAGCACTATATCCGTTCGATCCATGACCAATGGGATCAGGGGAATGGTTGCAATGAATGTAAAGAGCGGTTTTTTCCATCTTGCTATACCCTTCTTCCATCCACCCGTGTCATCTATATAAGCTATCATGGATACTATACTCGTTGAAATCGTAACAGCGGCTATAAGAAGATAGTTTTCATTATTCATAAGAAAGTAATAGACGAGAAGAGCGATGAGGCCTATAAAGAATCCTATAAAAACAACCACCCCGCCAGCCTCTGCCACCTCGGGCTTGTTGTATTTATTCATATCCTTTCCTATAAGACCTCTTCTTTTAGCATAAAGAATATATCTTGGCATTACAAGAACGACGAAAAAAAAGACAGAAATCCCTATAATCAATGAAAACCATTCCATGTTATCATTCAATAACTTTGTAGATTTTTATAAGCCTGTTGTCAAATACCTTTTCAACAGGAAGGCCGTAGCCATCCATAAACATAAGGTCTGTAAATACAGTGTCCATTGCTTCTTCAGGAACGTAATATACACCTATGTCTGATATGGTTATACAACCGGGTATCGATGGTGTCTGATTGCCTATCTGAACTATGCCATGTTTTGTACAGATATAGTTTATGTAGCTTTTTGAGTAATATTTCCCGTTTTGAGATATGACAAAAACAGGCGTACCTACTATGTTCATGTTGTCATCCACAGGCAAAAGTATAGTGTACGGTCCATTAGAAAGTTCAAAAATGGTCTTGTTGTCACCTTGATGTGCACCTGTCTGTTGGAACTGTAGAAAACCAACTATTTTCTCACCCCGAGATGCGATCTTGGATATGGCTCCATATTTTCCGGGAAGCGTGTAATCCATTAAAATATACATCGTGTAGTTCTTGCCTTTCAGGTACGGGAACCAGTCTTCAAGAGTTCTGTTTTCCCCATCCCATAAAGATGCAGGAGACGTGTACCACTCTGCTATATGGAAATCTCTATCACCATATATACCTCCGAGATTTCCTCCATCAGCCATAGAGGTTGTATTTCCTCTGGTCTGGAACCAGTATCCGAAATCCCACCACGATAGAACAACGGCATTATCTGTTGTGTTCTTTTTCAGAAACTCCAATGCCTGATACCATGGTTGTGTTCCATCCAGTATAAGCGTATTATTTTCTATTCTTATGCATGGTGTAACATCAAACGGATTCTTAGGGTCATTGTATCTTGGGAAACATATAGAAGGACCAAGATTAAGGGAATACACGTATGCATTCGCTGCGTTCACTAGTACTAAAAGAACCACGAAAACTAAAACAACTCCTGTCAGAATACGGTTATTGATTTTCAACAACTTCTTTGCTCTGAAAGGAAACCTTTCAATTATCCAGGATGCAAAGAATCCAGCAACAACAGAGCTTGATACACCAAGAAGAAATACAAGTCTAACGTAGTAGAACACGCCCCATATACCCGTCAAAAGCCACAGAATCGGAAAGAGCATAAACCAGTCCGATGTTCTGAAAAATCTATAGACTAAAAGAACCAGACCAAGAAACATGAAGACCCACACGGATAGATAAAATGCTATTGGATTTAAGAAAGGCATAATCTGTCCAGAAAAACTTGCCCCGGTCATTGTGTAGATATTACTCCAATCACCAGGAGCATTTTCAGCAACAGTAGAACCAACCACATCTTTTGATAGAGTTACAAATCGCATCACACTTTGTATGATATTCATTACAAAATCAAAAAACATGGCTCCAATTAGAATGAAGACAACACCAAACAAAAGCAATCCAGGTATTACATATCTCTCTTGCTCCTTCTTAACAAGATTGAACTGTGCCACTAAATTCTTTATAAGAAGAAACACGAGAACCATGTATGATATAAGAATTGATGAAGATGTTATAGGTATGCTGTGTGGAAAGACCTGTTGCAAAACCGTACCTAAAATTATCATAGGAAGATATGCCTTTACCATTCTTTTTCCAAGAAAATCCCTATCGAGTTTCTCCAAAGGTCTTTTAAGCTTTAAACCAAGATACTCAAGTGTTATGCATAAAGTATACCCAATGAATAACGTCATGAAAAATGCACCAAACAAAAGATAGATATATTGTATACCACCCCATGCAAAACTCATCATGGCCAGTGAAAGACCAGAAAGAATACCGTAGACCCAAGAATCTTTCTTAAACGCTTTAACAAACAACCAGAGAGCGGTTATCATAAAGAAACCGCCTATTGGCTCTTTCTCAAAGAATCCTGCAGACGTTCTGGTTATATATGCTGGTATGGTTGCTAAAAAGAACGCAGACATAAGACCTGTGTACTTGCTCCCAAAAAGCTCACTGGTAAATAGATACATGGAGAGAACAGCAAGTGCCCCCATCACCGCTGGAAAGATTATGGCAAAATGAAGGTAATGCATACCTAAAAACCAACCAGTGCAGACATATACAAACGCTGGAAGATATATGGGAAGCATGTACATCTGTTCCCATGGATTCACACCGAACGGATAATATCTCATAGGGTCATTCTCTGGTAATCTCCAATTATGTGTGAGAACATATTCACTCATCCTGTATATCTGGAAAGGGTCAAGCGCCTGTAATTCTCCAAACCTTGCGGGGAATGACCTGAACCAAAAAGCCAAAAGAACCACGCCGAGCAATACAAATAAATGCCAGTTTTTCAAAAGTAAGTCTTGTCTACCCATAACTAACAAATTGGGATTTTGTTTATAAAAATCTATTTCACTTTTGCAGCTCTCTTGAACTCTTCATAGAATTCCTTGGCTTCATTGACTATCATCTGTGCTGCATCGTTTAAAACCTTTCTGGGATTTTTCGCTATTACTGTTATTTTAGGATGTGATAGATAAGGATGTTCTACCATATAAGATGCCTGATTAGCGCCGGCGTGCCAGGTTTTTTCCTTGAGAAGATTCAAAAAAGTGTGCGTTTCATCTTTAATTTCAATCTCTATCTTGTTTTCGGACTCTTTCAAGATCTTAAATTCCATAAAATTATACACGTGAGGAAGAATATAAATTATTTTCGTTATTCATATCTCAATGCTTCTACTGGGTCAAGTCTTGCTGCCTTTATTGCTGGATAATATCCTCCTATTAGACCGAGACAAAGAGCAAAAACAAGTCCTGTCAAAGCAAGTTGTGGTGTTACAACAGCTTGGATCTGTCCCCGAGCCATGCTTCCTAAAAGGAACGATGTCACAATACCTATAATTATACCTCCTATTCCACCCATAAGGCTTATGAGAGCAGATTCCGTAAGAATCTGTCTCAAAACCATATGATTAGTTGCACCAACGGCTTTCAACACTCCTATTTCCCTCCTTCTTTCTATAACAGACATTATCATGGTGTTCATTACACCCAGTCCACCAACAACAGCAGCGATAGCTCCTATACCCATGGTAAAGAATCTTATCCTTTCAACTATTTCAGAAGCTTGCCTTGCGAACTCTTTGGTTGTGAGGGTATCAAGTCTATCGCTAGCTTCTTTAATATTTTCGGCAATAATTTCAGTATCTCTCAGATCTTCAGGGATCACATATATCATCTGGAACGTATCTGATTCCAGAGCGTCCTGTAAATCCTGCAGCGGGACTATGATAGAGGTGTCTATATCTTGAATGTTGGTTTTTTCTATTATACCAACTATTTCAAATTCCATTTTTTGAATGGTCCATGTATCGCCAACATGAAGATCGTATTTTTCTGCCATATCGTTTCCAACAACAGCAACTTCTGTGTCGTCCTCTTCCAAGCTCCTTCCTTCTTCCATTTCTATATTTTCACCAACGAAGTATTCGGTCTTTCCAGGGTCTATACCTATGGCACTCCAATCATAACCAGCCGTAGATTTAAACCCTTCAACATACGCAAGGACGGGAACTATATCCTTTATTCCACCAACATTTTCAATAACCTCTATATCTTCATCTGTAAGTTCACCGAGGAAGCCAAAAAATCCAGAATCCTTTTCAATAACCATGATCTTACCTGCTGTCAATTCTAAACCACTCTGTACAGCGGCATCTATACCTTCTGCTATCGAACCGAGGCTAACAACAGCACCTATACCTATCAAGATGCCAAGAACTGTCAAAAATGTTCTTGTTTTGTTTCTCATTATGTTTTTGAAAATTATGTCTATCATCACGTTTAATTTGATTTTCTTAAATTTAATAACTTATTCACCCATATACTTGCCTCGTATAAAACTATAAGAGGCAGTGCTACAAGAATTTGTGTTACAGGATCAGGCGGAGTGATTACAGCAGCAAGTGTGAACATTCCAATGATCACATAGCCTCGATTTTCTTTAAGAAAGTCGATATCTATAACATCCAAGGATAAAAGCACGGTGATAATAACAGGTAGTTGAAAGACAAAGCCCATCAAAAGACATGTAAAAACCACAAATGATACAAAATAATTTATGTTCCAAAGATTCTCTATTCCAGCAGGTCTAGCCATACTAGAGAAAAACCAAACAATAACCTTTAATAGAATCAAATAACCAAACAACACCCCAATAACAAACAAGCCGAATCCAAAGAGAACACCAAATTTGATAAACCTTCTTTCCCAGTCAGTCAAACCTGGTTTTACAAATCTATATCCTTCATAGAGAAATACAGGCAAGGAGACCAACGTCCCAACAAAAATACCAACATTGATTTTCATATAAAATATGTCCAGAGGGTGTGTGGCTATTAACTTCACATCTGATATATCTATAAGATACCCTACTACATGGTTAAGTATACGATCACCTAACAAAAATCCAATTATAGAGAAAACAATAAGAACAATAATACCTTTTAGAATATATCTTCTGAATTCCTCGATGTGTTCTAAGATCTCCTTTTTTTCAGACATAATTTTATATATATTCAGAGAATTTAAACCGTAAGTCTAAAATATCTTCTTTCTATTGGTTAAATATGACGCATCCATCTGTACTTTTTGAGAAACCTAAAAAATTCTACAAATATGTTAACAAGATTAAAAAGAAGGGCAGAACGATGGTAGATGTTTTTATACAGGGCAAAGGCGAATACGAGAAAATACCAATGAGATATCGATGCAGATTAGGATTAAGAGCAGAAGATGAAAAACCGCTTGTGTTAAAGGAATATGAAACAAAAATAGATCCAAGAGATCCGTTTACCGAATGGGTTGAAAGGAAGAACAGCCTTGAGCTTGAGGCATTGGGGGATGCAATAAAAACTGCCGAACTTCTAACAGATTTTGAACTTCAACCAACCATTAACGGCAAGTCTGTATATGACGCAAAAAGAACATTCGAAGGATACAAAAGCTTTCTCGAAGGATTCAGAAAAAAATACATGTCTTTATAAAACCCATTTCATTCCTTCCTTGTGTTGTTTTATTTTTTCCATTACTTTTTTCAGATCTGCAGGTGTAATATCCCTTCCACCAAGACCGGCAATGAATCCGGAAATAGGTATATTCACCTTCTGAAGAACTGCCTTGACCTCTGTATACAATGCACCAGCCAAACCAAATGAGACATCTTTTTCTATTATACCAACAGCCTTCAGGTCTTTACATATATCCTGAATCTCCTTCTCAGGAAATGGTCTTAATGACCGGATCCTTATTAAACCAACACCCATTTCCTCTGAAAGTGTTCTTGCAGTTCCTGTAACAGAACCTATCGTTATCAGAGCATAATCACTAGAATCCAGGTCTATGGTTTCTAATAAACCATTACCATAGCTTCGATCTGATAGTTTCGCATAATCATTGTTCGCCTTAATTATGCTCTGTTTAGAGTCCATCAATGCTTGGTGAAGCTGGTGTCTGAAATAGATATAATATTCTGGTGTTCCCAACGTTCCCATAGACACTGGTTTTTTGGGGTCAAGAGAGATTTTAGGCTTATATTCTGGAAGGAATTTCTTGACTTTGTCTTTTGACAGATATTCTACAGCTTCATAGGTATGTGAAATCACAAACCCGTCCAGACAGACCATAACAGGCAGTCGAGATTCCTGAGCGATTCTAAATGCCTGGATTTGAGTATCAAAGCCTTCTTGTGCATTCTCTACATAAAGTTGAATCCATCCTGTATCCCTTTGAGAAAATGAATCCTGTTGATCGTTCCATATATTCAAGGGCGAATTTACAGCTCTGTTTACAACTGTCATGACTACAGGAATTCTCATACTGGATGCAACAAAAAGCATCTCGTGCATTAGAGCCAAACCTTGAGATGCTGTTGCCGTGTATGCCCTGACTCCTGTTGCCTGAGCTCCAATACAAGCGGCCATAGCAGAATGTTCACTTTCAACTCTTATGAGTTCAGCATCCAATTCACCATCAGCAACCATTTTTGCCAAAGTTTCAGCTATATGTGTTTGTGGAGTGATAGGATAAACAGCAATAACCTTTGGTTCACAAAGCTTAACCGCCTCTGCTATAGCCTGTGAGCCTTCAACTATGTTCTTCATTCTTTCACCTTTTCTATAGCTTTAAAAGGACATACTTTCATGCATATGAGACAGCCTTTACAATAATCGTAATCTATTACAGCCTTCTTGTTTTTCAAAGCTATAACACCTTCTGGACAGAAATTTAAACATATTCCACAGCCCATACACTTCTCTGTTACCACGGGCTTAAAGGTTCTCCAAGACCCTGTTTTGTTCTTTCTACTTGACCCGGGTTCTCTTACTATTGCACCTTCATTGACCTTCATTTTCACCACTCTCCTTATATGCCCTCTCTACTAAGGTCTTATTTGGTTCGACAAGTTTTGGTGGAAACTCATCTTCTATAACCTTAAGAATAGACTCAAGAGAAACGAGCCCTGTGACTTTTGCAAAAACACCAAGCATAGCTGTGTTAACTATATTTTTCCCAAGAATCTCAAGAGCAAGTGATGTAGCATCATAAAAATACGTTTTATACCCCATCTTTTTGAAGTTCTTGGCGTTGACTATGAAAATAGAATCTTTTCTTAAACCCTGCGTGACGTCTTTCAGATCCATTAAAGAGGGATCGAGCACTACCACATAATCGGGATTGTATATTTGTGACCTCAGGGTTATAGGCTTTTCAGAGATTCTAACAAAGGCTCTAACCGGAGCTCCTCTTCTTTCAACACCAAAAGCAGGAAAACCTTGAGCATATTTATCATCATATCCAGCAGCCTTTGCAAGTAAAGCAGCAGCTGTGACTGCACCCTGTCCGCCACGACCATGAAACCTTATTTCTATCATGGAAACACCTATAGGAATTAATTCCTTCGACCAAGGTTAATAAATCTTCCACTAAATTTAAGTCAAAAGTCGAACCTATCGGATAAAAATGTTTTTGTCCAAAAAAGAAGACATGAAAAAATATCATTATATCTTGAGTCCTTTAAATGATGGATACATAAACAAGAAGTTCGGTAGCGAACTTAATGGTTGGTTAGCCACGAATTTTCCTGAGGATTACGATTCTATGCTTTTCATTCTTAAGGACAAAAAGACAGCAATAATCTCTTTAATGAAAGATAAGAAGTTCGGTCAAAAGATGCGTGATGAAATAAAGACTTACATAGAGAGACGGGGTTATAGACTTTGGGAGATAGAAGAACACCTATCTTAAAATCTATATCCAAGCTTTTCGAATATCCTTTTCATTTTTAATGAATCTTTCCATGTTACAGGGCTTTCGCTTATTATAGTTGCACTTATTTTCCTTTTGAGAATCTCTCTAGCTAAAGGTTCAAACGGTGGTTTTCCGTCAAGATTAAGGTGCATTCTTTCCCCTTTCAAGGTATAGGTTATATTCGAGAAGTGACAATGAAGTTTTTTTCTACCAAGCCTGCTCAACTTGTCTAGAATCTCCCTGTAATTTATAACACCCCTGTTTCTTGCATAGATATGTGCAAAATCCACACATATACCACAACCAGTTTCTTTTACAAGTCTTATGACCTCATCGAGCTCACCCCATTGGGAGATCTTTCCCGTGGTTTCAGGAGATGGAATCACATCCCATTTGTTTTTCTCAACAACGTTCATTACATCCAGAACAGATTCCTTAACCATCTCATAAACCTCTTCCTTATCCCTCTTACCATAATACGCTGCATGAAAAACTATATGTTTCGCACCCATGTAATGACCACGCTCGCAGGAGTCAAGAATCCTTTTCTTACTTTGTTCTATCTTTGTTCTATCATCAGAAGCAAGATTGATGTAATATGGACCGTGAACACTTAGCTCTATATCAAGTTTTTCTGCTTGTTTGCCAACCTCTTTTGCGAGTTCGTTGGACATCTTTACTCCTCTTACAAACTCGACTTCCATCGCATGCAAACCAAGTTCTTTAACCTTTTTTATGCCTTCCAAGGTTCCAGAAACAGGACTTCCGGCCGGACCAAGTTTTATTGCAAACATAAAATATAATTAGTTTAATGGAACTTAAAACATAACTCTAAGCGCAAGTTCTATTATAATCAGAACAACTATAACAACAAAGACCTGTTCGGGTTTGAATTTCAGCGCTGTTTTTTGTATCTCCGTCAAAATACCTTATGAAGTCTGCTATGGATTGCGGCATCTGTATTTTGTTTTTTCTTACCAATCTTCTTTTTATAAATTAATTGTTATTAATTGCAATTACACGAAAACCTGTAGTATTAATCATATTTGCTTTTGCCTGATTATATTCTGTAAGTTTTTTGTAAAGTTTTAAACTAATAAGTGAGGTTATATCAATAAAACCAATAAATGGTGTATCTTTTGTTACAGGTTTTATTGATTCTATCTTAAAACCATATTTATTTAGCAGTTGTTTTACTTCTTTTAACGTATACTCTCTTTTATGATCAGAATCTGAAAAATAATTCAATCCATATTTTTTCTTTATGCATTTCCAAGGAGTTTGGGAATTTGGAAGTGTTATGAGTAATTTACCCTTCGGTTTAAGAACTCGAGAAATTTCTTTCATACAAAAATCTGTTTCAGGCAAATGTTCAATAACATCAAAGAAAAGTACTTTGTCAAATTTGTTATTTTCATAAGGGAAGGGTTTTGTAGCATCGTGTTTTATTACGTGAATATTTCCTATATCTTGTGGTTTTACATTTATATCGAATGCGTATACTTCTTTACAAAGAGGACTGATGTTTTTTGAATGTATAAAATGGTAATCACATCCTATATCAAGAACTATATCTGATTTGGAAATATAGGGTACATACCAATTCTTTTTATTTATGAGGTGTTTTGGATGTATACCTAAAATTTTTGCTGCAATATAACCCAAAAAACGGGTTTTGTTTAAAGCATAAACAAAATATTTTTGCATATATCCTCTCTTATTATAATTATTAATTTATTCTTTACCTAAAAAATCTTAGATGAATCTTAGGATTATCTCAATAACTATAAGAGCAAAACATATACCAATGATGTGTTCTGGTTTCAGTTTTATAGCTTCTTTTGATTCCTCAAAATATCTTATTAATCCTGCCGTGCTCTGTGGCATTTGAATTCTATCTTTTCTCGCCATGATATCACTATAAAGAGAGTGGTGTCTCGGGGATAGCCCGTTTTTTGTCACCCACACAGCAGTCTTTGGTTTGTGCAACCAAAGACCACATGTGAATGGGTTGATGGCATTTGTCTAAGCGCGTGGCCATAAAGGCCTTGCTTGCACCCCCACATGGCCGGTCTCTCTCACCTGCAATCCTCCTCAAAACTCTTCGTACAGATCCCCGTTACCGGGGATTTTCCCGATTTCATTGTTTAGAGGATTGCAGTTGGTTTCTTTACCGGACCAAGGCTTCTCAGCCTCCACCTTGCGGTGGTGTGGTCCCTTATGGTGGGTGTACGGAGCTTCCTCACCGAAATCGGCGAAGCCATCTCCCCGACTCACCACTCAATTAATAATTGAAAACAGCATTTATAAACTTGTATCTTTCCACTTAAGAACAAGGAACAGATGATCCTTTTCGTAGGGATCTAATTTGACCCTGTCAAGAATCTCGAAATGTTCTTTAAGCTTTTTTATTTCCTGTTTATATACTTCTTCTGGTCTGCGTGTCACATCGA
>CAYPCO010000005.1:0-16388 GCA_964409265.1 uncultured archaeon
GTTGTCTTGAACATGAATCTGAGTGGTGTGTACAAGACCAGCAACTGCAGAAATATTGAAAGTGCAACAGCAAGTATAAGCTTTTTGTTTGACCAAATACTGGTTTTAAACTTCATCCGTATTGACTGAATTCTTACCATTTCAAATATAACAACTGTTGTAAATGCAATGGTTGTTGCCTTGACAGAACCTGATGGAAGATTGTATGCAAAGAGGAAGAGTGTTCCGATACACATAATTATTCCTACAATTAATATGTCGATCAGCATGTCCCTTGAGAGTATTTTCTCTTTTGGGTCTCTTGGCTTTCTTTCCATTATGTCGGATGATGGTGGATCAAGACCAAGAGCAACAGCAGGGAGCCCATCTGTTAGGAGATTTATCCATAAGAGCTGAATGGCTGTTAATGGAATTATCAATGATCCTGTGTAAGGATCAGTAAAACCTATAAGCATTGCCATAAATACTATCAGTACTTCACCCATGTTGCTTGAAAGTAGATATTGAATGAATTTCTTTATGTTGTCGTAGATTCCTCTGCCTTCCCTCACTGCCATAACGATGCTCCGGAAGTTATCATCTCTTAAAATCATATCGGCCGCTTCCTTAGCAACATCCGTTCCTTTTATTCCCATTGCTATACCTATATCGGCTTTTTTTAACGCGGTAGCATCGTTAACCCCATCTCCAGTCATTGCTATTATATGATTTTTTGACTTGAAGGCATCAACTATTCTAACCTTGTGTTCTGGATTGACTCTAGCATAGACGGATATGTTTTCGATGTTTTCTTTCAATTCATTATCACTCATCTCATCCAGCTCTTTTCCTGTTACAACGTGATCACCATTTGATAATATACCTAATTTTTTGGCTATCGCCATGGCGGTGTTTTTATGATCACCTGTTATCATTACAACCTTTATACCAGCCTTTTTACAGAGCTCTATACTTTCCTTAACACCTTCTCTGGGTGGGTCAAGCATTCCAACAAGACCTAAAAAAACAAGATCTTTCTCAGCCTTATTTTTCAGAGAGGTGGTTCTTTTGCAAGCTATTGCAAGAACTCTCAGGGCATTTTCTGTAAGCTTCTTGTTTTCTTCGTTGATTCTATTTCTTATGCTTTTGGTCAGCATCTTGATCTTACCATCAACATAAACATGTGTACACAAAGGCAAAACTCTTTCGAGCGCGCCTTTAGTGCAGACAAGATATTCACTACCATGTGTATGAATTGTTGTCATCATCTTTCTTTCTGATGTAAACGGAATTTCCTTTATTCTCGGATGTGCCTTGGTGATACTCTTTGTATTCACGCCGTACTTTTCTGCGAAAACGAGCAAGGCAGCTTCTGTTGGATCACCCACTATTTCATATCCTTCTTTAGTTCTCTCTATACTTGTGTTGTTGCAAAGCACACAAACCTTAACAATATCTTCAAGTGATTTTGGTTTGACCGGCTTTCCTTTGAGAAGGATGTTGCCTTTTGGGTCGTATCCCTTTCCTGTAACGTCATAACATACATTCCAACACCACACCTTAACCACAGTCATCTCGTTTTTTGTTAGAGTCCCTGTCTTATCTGCACATATAACTGTTGTTGAGCCAAGGGTTTCAACAACAGGAAGCCTTCTTATAAGCGCGTTATGCCTTGCGAGTCTTTGTAAACCAAGAGCAAGAGTTATGGTAACAACAGCTGGAAGGCCTTCTGGAATTGCAGCAACCGCCAGTGCTATACCAGTGATCGTCATATTAACTAAAAGATCTTGTGTTATCATCTTGCCCGAAAGCGGACCACCCCTTACGATACCCAGAATCGCGACAACAACACATATAACAACTATAATCATACCAAGGTTCTTACCAAACACATCAAGCTTTTTTTGAAGCGGAGTTTCTTCTTCTGTTGTTTTTTGTATAGTTTTTGCTATTCTGCCCATCTCCGTTCTCATACCGGTTTCAATAACAACACCGACACCTCGACCAGATGTAACCACCGTTCCCATCCATGCGATGTTTTTTCTTTCTGCAAGTATAGGCGATCTCGTTGGTTTTGTGTTTTTATAAACCGGTGTTGATTCCCCTGTTATCATTGATTCGTCTATCGCGAGTTCAACACAATCTATAAGCCTTAAATCTGCTGGAACCCTGCTTCCTTGTTCAAGCAGAACTATATCTCCGGGAACAACGCTCGCACTGTTAACTTTAATTCTTTTACCAGATCTTATCACAATAGCTTCTGGTGTTGTGAGTTTTTCAAGTGCCTGAATGGTTTTTTCTGCTTTATATTCCTGAAAGAACCCCAAAACAGCATTTAGTATAACTATAGTTATAATTACAACAGCATCTATAATTTCACCGATAATCATAGAGAAGATGGTTGCAATGATAAGAACTATTACAAGTATGCTTTTAAACTGGTTCAAAAATATCTTTATCCTGCTTATTTCTCTCTCCTTTTCAAGAACATTAGGACCATAGGTTTTTAGCCTTTTTTTAGCCTCTTCTTCCGAAAGACCATCTTTGCTTGTGTTCAATCTCTTAAGAACATCGTCTATACTCAATTCATGCCATGGTTCAGACATGCTCATAAGTTACTGAAGTGCTTGAATGTATGACTGTGTTATCAGAAGTGTCAAGAAGCTTAAGAAAAATACAGATATTATTATGGCAGGTATTGCAACGGCCACTATCAAAGAAATTGCTGCATCCCTTTCCTTCATTCCCTGAAGTTTAACAAGACCCTTCCATATTAAAACAAGTGACCATATTGAAAAGATTATGGATATCATTGGTATCCACCCTAAAAGATATGTGGGTGTGCTTCCGTAAAAGACGGATTTCATGGTTTGATTCATGTCCTTGGCTTTACCAAAAAAATAACAACACAAATGAAGCCATAGAGAAAAAATGATGTTAAAGACGATAGTTGATACGTAAACGATAACAAAGACAAGTAGTGGGTTTGCTCCCAGAACGGCTGTTAAAATCGAGGATACCAAAGAGAGTATAACCATGTATTTAAGTGCTAACAGAATATCGGTTCTTTTTTCTTCATTAAAAGCCTTATCAGGGTTTAAAAGAAATCCTTTTGCTTTCTCTAAGTATATCATCATATATAATTATTTCTTTTTTACAGTTTAAATACTATTGTTTTTTTAATTTCATAATGGCTTCTGCTATGTCTTTTGTTTCTTCTAAAACACGTCTTGCCTCGTCTGGACTAACACCCGTTTGCTCAACAACAAGCTCAACGTCATCTTCAGAAAAACTTTCTATAGGTTCTTCAGAAACATCACCTGTGACCTGATAAGTCTCGTGCCCCATTATATTCATTTTTTCCACGCTCGGGTTGGTTATTACTATTCTTTTGGTTTGGGTCTTTATTATAACCTCTTCAGCATCTATGTGTTCCATCTGCATTCCAAGCTGTCTTGCCATCTTTTCTAATTGTTTTGGGTTTATTCTCATCCTATCAACTCCTTATTATCTTCTCAAAACAATTCTTTCGGTTATATATAATCTTGTTTGCTATGTTTTTAATTTAAAGATTTTACAAAAAATAAATTACACTATGGAAATCCAAATCTTAGATGTTGATTATACACTAGTTGGTGAAAAGCCAATAGTAAGAATTTTTGGTAAGACCGAAGAAGGCAAAACCATCTGTGCATTCTACGAAAACTATTTGCCCTATATGTACGCAGATTATAACAACGGGGTTGAAGAGATTTTGAAGGATGACCCACAGGTTGTTAAGATAGAGGTTGTTAAGAAGATTCCGGTAAATGGCTTTCAACAAGCAAAGGATTTTTATAAAATAACACTTAGAAATCCGTCAAAAACACCTGAAATAAGAGAAAGGTTGAAGGCAAACGGTATAAATACATACGAAGCTGATATACTTTTCAAATACAGATTCATGAATGATTTTGGCATAGGTGGAATGAGTTGGATAAAAATAGATACCAACGGTGCGCAGACAAATACAGTCAGA
The DNA here is from genome assembly GCA_964409265.1 of uncultured archaeon. Lineage (GTDB taxonomy): Archaea > Aenigmatarchaeota > Aenigmatarchaeia > QMZP01 > QMZP01 > CAYPCO01. The sequence goes on from CAYPCO010000005.1 coordinate 3,998, forward strand.
GCCGATCAGTGTGTGAAGATAAAAAATATTGAATCTGTAAAAAAGAATGTTGATTCTCCTTTAAGATTTATGTCTGTGGATATTGAATGTGTTCCAGAAGGTGACAGGGCCTTACCAGAACCTGAAAAGGATCCTATAATAATGATAGCTCTTGCGTTTGATCCGCCGTTTAAAGGAAGATCGAATCTTGTTTTAACAACACGGCCTGGTACAAACGTCCTTGCCTTTGAAACCGAAAAAGAAATGTTGGAGAACTTCCTAAAGATTGTTGATGAATATGATCCTGATGTGATAACAGGTTATAACATAAACAATTTCGATCTTCCTTATCTCCTTGGAAGAATGAAGCAAAATGAGATAAAACCTCTTCTTGGAAGATGTAAGCAAAAACCGACTGTTGCAAGAAAGGTTATGAATAGATACAAGATATCCATGACTGGTAGGGTTGTTGTAGATAGTTACGAAGTTGTGAAAAGGGATTTCTCCTTTACCAGATATGGGCTCGATTTTGTTGCTGAAAAATTATTAGGAAAAAAGAAACACGATGTTAGACATTCGGAAATAAGAAAGCTTTGGCAGGGTGAACAAGGTGGGTTTGAGAGATTGGTTGAATACTGCAGAATGGATGCCATACTTGCGATAGAGCTCATTGTAAAACTCAATCTTATAGACAAATACGTGGCTCTCTCGAAAGTTGCTGGAACCTTGCTTCAAGACACGCTCGATAGCGGCGAGACAACTCGAATAGAGAATTTTCTTTTAAGAGAGTTTAATAAAGAAGGTTTCATTCTTCCATGTAAACCAGACGCGGCAGAAATCCAGAGAAGGGACCAAGCAAGAAAAAGTGAGTTGAAAGGTGGATACGTGCTAGAACCAAAAAAGGGTCTTCATACCTATGTTGCTGTGTTTGATTTCAAATCTATGTATCCATCAATAATAAGGACGTTTAACATCTGTCCAAGCACGCTCATAAAAGACGGTGAAGATCTCAAAGATGTTATAAAAACTCCTCTTGGGACTGTCTTTGCATCCAAAGATGTCAGGCATGGTGTGGTTCCAAGGATACTTGAAAATCTCATGAACCAAAGACAAGAAGTCAAAAAAGAGCTTAAACAAACCAAGGATAAAGAAAAGAGGAGAATACTAGATGCTGAGCAATGGGCATTGAAGATAATGTCCAATGCGTTTTATGGTTATTTAGGATATATCAGAGCAAGAATATACAATCTTGATATAGCTAATACTATAACCTACACAGGTAGATACATAATAAAAAAGACCAAGAAAATGCTCGAAGACCTTGGTTACACTGTTGTTTACGGTGATACAGATTCTGTTTTTGTTAAGATGGATTGTGAAGATATGAATGAAATAAGAGAAAAGTGTATGAAGATATCACAAGATGTTACAGAAAAGTTGCCTGGTGTTCTTGAACTTGAGTTTGAAAAGGTCTTTAAGAGATTTTTACCCCTGACAAAAAAGAGGTACATAGCGTGGTCTTTCGAACCAACTAATGATGGATGGGAAGAAAAAATAGAAATGAAAGGTGTTGAAACTGTTAGAAGGGATTGGTGTGATCTTGTTTCCGACACTATGAGGGGTATCATAGAGATACTCATGAAGAAAAACGATACAAAAGCTGCTGTTAACTACTTTAAAAATGTTGTGAATGATTTACTTAACAACAAAGTGGATGTTCAAAAACTTGTTATAACAAAGACTATGACTAAACAGGCAAAAAGTTATGCTGGTATGCAACCCCATATAGAACTTGTTAAAAAATTACAAATGAGAAATCCGGCAGATGTTCCAGGTATTGGGGACAGAATAGGCTACGTTATAGTTAAAGGAACAGGTCTTCTTTCTAAAAGGGCCGAAGATCCAGAATACGTTAAAGAAAAAGGTCTTGAAATAGATTCACAATATTATATAGAAAATCAGCTCATGCCACCACTAGAGAGGATATTTAATGCTCTTGGTGTGTCGAAATCTGAGTTGCTTGGTAATGGTAAACAGGTTTTCCTTTGGGATATAATAAATAATAATGAAAAAGATGAAACAAAAGTTGTGTGTATAGAAGATATCCTTGGATTTGTGTGTGAAAACTGTAGTAAATACTACACAACTCCACCGCTAATAGGTAGATGTTCTTGTGGTGGTAAGATAATGTTTTCTTCACCACAAGGCACGGTAGATCATGTTTGTGTTGATTTACATGAAAAATAATTTCAATCAAAATGCATGAAAACTTGTAAAATTCACATTACTTTTTTATGAAGATTGTTTTCCACAGGAAACAGGGGGGTGTTTGATTTCCACAAGAAACAAAGGTTATTTTGTTAACTTCATGTACAACTTCACGTGTTTGCATGATATCGAAAAACACCCCTTTATTTCCTATGGAACTTCACATTACTTTATATTCCCAAAAGATTCGTTAATGTTCCTGAAAGACCAGCATAATAAAAAATAGTAGGAAGCATAAGAAAACCCATAAGATGTGTCCTTTTTATTCCTAAAAGGTTTGTGAAAACGCCTATGAACATTCCTATTATCATTATAAGCAATCCTACAAATCCTGTGAAAAATACGACTATTAAAGGCAAAATAATGAGAACTGAGATTGTTATTGTGTTGTATCTTATCTTATTGATTATGTTTGTGAACAACTTTCCCGTATATATGGTTGTGAGAGCCGAAATGAAACAGGCAGATAGTCCAGAAAACACAAGTATGAGCATTTGATTGAAGGTTATGGTGTTCATAAACTGAGATATTGCCCATACAGTACCTGAACGAGTCTTGTTTAGGATGTAAAAAACCATTATAGTGAAAAATATGTTTGTTGTGTTTATTCCTCCAAGTGCTGTTAAAAAATCTTTTTTGTTGGCTCTACATAATTGGGACGCTATAACTCCAGCCTGAGATGAACCTATCCCCGGCAACATTCCAACAAAGAATCCCGCTAACCATCCTGTGATTATACCTTTTATATGTCTTCTTTTTGGTGTGGTTATTTTTTGTTCCGGTGGTTTTGTTCCTCTTTTTAGACTTAAAATCAAAACACTTACACCAAACATTCCTGTAAGAGCAGGAAAAATCGAGGTTTGTGGGGAGATCGTGTTAAGAGCTATCGTACCAAAAAGACCAGACATTAAAAAAACAAGTACTGCATAAAACTTAGACAACCCCTTTTCTGTCATTATCATCCACACGGCGATTAAGATGAGGATTATATGAAGGTATGTATGAATATGTGAATACAAAAAAGGTATCAAGATTAGTGTAATTGGAAGTGATATGATAAACAATATCGATACCCCAAGACCGCCTATAACTGTTAATAAAAGAGCTTCGTAGCCACGACCTTCTAAAAACATTCTATGACCAGGTAGTGTTGATAAACATGAATCCTCTTCTGGTGCACCGAAAAATATAGAAGGAATGAAATCTGTGAATGTATTTGACAGACTTGTTGAAACAATGAAAACCAACGTGTTAGTTAGAGACGTAGTCATCATAACTGGTAAGGATACTATAAACACAAAAATTGTGTTTGGGTGCAAACCCGGTATAAGTCCTGTTATAAACCCTATAAGAACACCGAGAAATAGATACAGAAGTGTGTCAAACATATTTGATATTTTCTTCGATTAATAAAAAACAACGTCTCTTGTGTTTAAATTCACTTTAGCACAATTGGATTCTATTATTGTGACACCCTTATAGTTTTGATATGAATTTTTGCCAGATATTATCCAAAATATGTCGGGGACTATTTTTATTAGATGTGGATCATCTTCATATATCATCTCCTTAAGAGTAGGTGAAAGGTGTCTCTTTTTGAGATAAAGAATCGGGTTTACATATCTTTCTGGTTTATATGCAAGAAGTGTTATTTCATCGTTGCCTTTACTTATTGTTATCCACGCTGGGTTTGGTGTATTGGATGTTAAAGCACAAACACGTTTATTGATCATACCTTCTTTGGTTTCAACCATAACATCTGTTGTTTTTATGTCATTAATGATCGATTCCTTTTTTTCAGAAATTAGAAAGAGGTTTGTATTTTCTATTCTTTTTATACTATTTATTAAATTTATATCGGGCCATGTTATTTTTTTACCGAAAAATTTATTCTCTCTAGCCAAACCAAGAACAGAAAGAACATCGCCCGGCTCTATTGGTTCTTCTGTTTTCATTATAACTTCGATTGTATCTGTTGGGTCTTCTATAACAAACCCCGTGTTTGTTTTCTCTCTAACCATACCTATAACTTCAACCTCGTTAAATGATGTTCTTGTCTTGTTTATGGATACAGCATTGGTCTTTTCCATGAGTATATCCTTTAAAAAATCAAATCTCTTGTTATAGCGCTCTATAAAATCTTCAGTTTTAATCTCTTTTTTCACGGGGAAATTTTTCACAGATATCTTTATTTCCTCATCACCTTTTTCTTCACAAACCACGAGAGTATCTTTCCCTTTATATCTCCTTATGAAATCATCAAGGTTTTCTTTCTTTAATTTCGATATAATCTCTGGAGATACTAAAATTCCATGTCTTAAAAGTTCTTTAACAATCTCTTTCATAGTTCCTTAGCCAAAAACTCCTCTATTTTTTTAATTGTTGTTTCTGATATTGATAGTGTTATGTTTCTTGTTCTACCATATCTCCCATGTGAAACAACTACTGTATTAAGTATACCAAAGGTTTGAAATTCTGATATCAGATCGGAAACTCTTCTTTGGGTAAGTGGTTTAAGACCATAGTTTTTACACATTTCAACATAAGAATCATAAACCATACCTGTTTGTATTTCATTTTGTGTTCTATAGAGATGTATTATAGTATTCATAAGAATTTTTGATTGTTTTGGTTGTGTTTTGATAACTTCTAAAGCACGATCTATATCTAGTTTCTGTTCAGCAAGATCAACATGTCTTTCGGTCACAATGGGTTCTCCTTCTCTCTCCGCTATTTCTCCTGCAACTCTAAGAAGGTCTAATGCTTTTCTGGCATCACCATGTTCCTGAGCAGCAAGCGCTGCACACTTAGCTATAGCTCCCTGAGATACAACACCTTCATCAAATGCTATTTTAACCCTTTCTGTGAGAATATCTCTTAGTTGCATTGCGTTATAAGGAGGGAATATGAGCTCTTCTTCAGATAGTGATGATTTTATTCTTGGATCAAGTTGTTCTATAAAAAAGATATCATTAGATATACCTATTATGGTTAACTTTGTGTTAGGCAATTCTTGATTTATTCTTGTTAGATTATATAGTATATCACTTCCTATTTTGTTAACCAAAGCGTCTATTTCATCTAAAATAAGAATTGTGTTTTCTGTGTTTTTCTCTATTAAAGTAAAAAATTTATGATAAAGCTCATTAGTTGGTAATCCTGTGAATGGAACACTCTCGTTAAAAAAGGATATTATCTGAGCTAAAAGCCTGTATTCTGTATCAGCAACTTTTTTCATCTTACAGTTAATGTATATTATTTTGAGTTTAACATGTGGTGGTTTTGTTTCTTCTAATGTATTAACAACATTTTTAACAACCAATGTTTTACCCGTGCCTGGTTTACCATATATAAATACATTAGATGGTTTTTCGTTCCTCAAAACAGGTGCAAGTATATGGGCGAGTTGCTTTATTTGTTCATCCCTATGTGGTATAGTTTCTGGTGTAAACATCGTTGTTAAAGCATCCTTATTCTTAAAAATGGGTTTTTTGTTAATATACGATTCAAATATCTCTTTCAAAGATTTTTGTGTATACACCATATCCCCATGACTTCTTTTGGAAAGCAAATATAAAAAGGTTTGTTTCCTGTGAAAAAGTATTTTATATAACAGTGTTATAAATATAAATTTTAATCTTATGTAATTGATTTTATTTCCATAAGAAACAAAGGTCTCTGAGGGATAAATTTTATTATATAAAATTTTTATTTCCATAAGAAACAAAGGTCTACAAAATAATTTAAATCATATCTTAACTTAAAGGGTAAGTATGAAAATACTTATCTTTGCTGATATTCATGGTGAATTTGAAAGAGCAGGTGAGGTTATAGATAAAGTCAAAACAGAGGGTATAGACCTTATTATATGTCCTGGTGATTTTACTGACATGTTTAATGTTCCTTTGGGTTTTTCACAAATGGATATAGCTGATATGGTTCTCCAAAGAATAATGGCATTACACGTTCCTGTTTTCTGTGTTCCTGGTAATCACGACCCCTTTGAGGTTTTAGAAATGTTTAATGAATATGATGTTAACATTCACGGAAAAATAAGAAGGCTTGATGATATGTTCTTTGTTGGTTGGGGCGGTGCTTTAACACCATTTAATACGATATTTGAACCAACTGAAGAAGAAACCAGAGATGTTTTAACACATTTAGGTAAGAGACTCAATCCTGGTAAATTTATCTTGGTTGTTCATAACCCTCCGAAAAACACAAAACTTGATAAAACCATAACAGGCAAACATGTTGGTTCACAGGCCATTAGAGATTTTATAGAGAAGAAACAACCACTTTTATGTATATCAGCACATATACATGAAGCAAGAGGTGTTGATAAGATAAATAACACAACACTTTTTTATCCAGGGGCTTTATATGATGGATATTATGGAATAGTTGAGATAAATGGTGATAAAGTTAAATGTGAATCAAAAAGGGTTGAAATTTAAAAAATACCTTTCAATCTTTCTAAAATATCGTCTACTGTTTCAAGTCTACATATAGTCAGAGGTATATTTTCAGCTTCAGCTATCCTCTTTGCAATTTCATCCACTGATGTTAAACCATGAAGAACAACAAGTCCTGGTTTTAGATTACTAAGTTTTATTGCAACCATGGGTGTTTTTCCAGTAGAAACCTTAGTAAATATAAGTGCCCGTTGTGTTGTGAGACCATAGAGTTTTATTAGATCAGAAAAGGATAGTTCTGTTATGGCTTTTAGAGAATCTATAACCGTGTAACCGTATATATCTCTTTTATATCTATTTGGTTTAACGACATAAAAAGCATCTATTTTTTTACAAAACATGTCTATATCCATCCCTGTATTAAATTCCTTTATATCCAAAACAGCTGTTGAAAGCGCAGAATTGTAGGAAGTTCTTATAAAACTCTTTATAACATTTCCACCCCTCATCATATCTATATCGAGCAGCGCCTCAACGTATTTCTTTATCATTTTTATACCAGGAGATTTTCTCCTTCCAGATTCATAATCAGATATTACAGATGATGTTATACCAAGTTTCGCTGCAAGTTTCTTCTGTGGTATTTTAAATATACTTCTCCATTTTCTCAGAATCTTTTGTGGATTGTCTGAAAGAACTATCTCGCCTATAATATCCTTTGCAAGTTTTTGTTTTGCAAGCAGAAGCTCGTCGTTTATGTTACCCATATTAAACCTTTGTACCAATTTTATATAAACTATGAGATACTATCGCAAGGGTTTTAGAGCAGAAAGGGAATTGTTGAGGTTTCTTAGTTCATGGGGCTTTTCATGTATAAGAAGCGCATCGAGTGGTGGGTTTTATACTCCAGTAGATGTGGTTGCAATAAAGAAAAATAACATTCTATGTTTTGAAATAAAATCATGGTCAAAAAAACCAAAGTTAGATAAGGAAAGGTTGAAAAGGTTAAAGGAATGGTGTGAAACTGCAGGTGCTCTTGGTTTTTTAGCATGGTATAGCAAAAATCAATGGAAATTTTTGCCTTTGGCTGATGCTGAAGAAAACAGGTATGATGAAGATAGATGGATACCAAAAGAACAGTTTTTTAAGATATTTGTTTTTGATTAAAACCTTATATTTAAACCTCTCATTATTTGCTCTTCTGTTATATCAGGCTTTGATAATCTAACAAGCTTTATTTTCAGGCCGACATCTTCAAGCTCCTCTAGAACGGTGCTTTCAACAAAATGATGCATCCAAACGTCCAACGTTCTAGACACGGTCCATTTATGAAGTCCCGTTTGTCTAGCTATCTCACTCACTGTAAGTGGCTCAAGACCTTCTTCATGAGCTTTTTTTAGAACTCTAAATATCTTAAGAACATTACTCAAGGTCTTTCTGTAGAAGATTGTGTTCATATATAGGTTAATTTTGATGGGGTCAAATTTATATCTTTATTTTATCCACAGCCTTTTCTATTTTATCCATAACCTTCTCTATAAGCTCATAGGATGTTGCATAAGACAATCTTACAAACCCTTCACCATTTTTTCCAAATTCTATACCCGGAACAACAGCGACCCCAGCTTTTTTTAACAACCATTCAGCAAACTCAAGAGAGGACATGCCAAACTCCATTATGTTAGGAAAAAGATAAAATGCACCTTTTGGTTCAATACACCTAAAACCAGGAATTTCTTTAATTCTTTTTAGCATCATTCTTCTCCTTCTATCATATTCTTTTCTCATCCTTTCAACAACACTTTGATCACCTTTCAACGCATCAAGCGCTGCCATTTGAGAAATTGTTGGTGCACAAAAACTTGTAAATACGTGAAGTTTTGACATAGCTTTTATAATCTCTTCTGGCCCTGCTGCATAACCTATCCTAAAACCAGGCATAGCATATGTTTTTGAAAATGAATGTAATGTAAGAACATAATCCTCCATACCATTTAAAGAACCTATGGAGATATGTCTGGCGTCATCATAGACAAACTTTTCATATGCCTCGTCTGAGACTATAAGTAGATTATGCTCAACAGCAAAGTCCGCCAATTCTTCTAATGTTTTTTTGGTTAAAACCGTTCCTGTTGGGTTTGATGGTGTGTTTATAATTATAACCCTCGTTTTTTCGGGTATTATAACCTCTTTCATCCTGTCTACACTAAGTTGAAAACCATCCTCTTCATGAAGAGGAACACACAAAGGCATACCGTTTAGTATCTCAATCATTGGTTTGTATGCAAGAAAACTCGGATCAGGTAAGAGCACGCCTTCACCTGGGTCTATCGTACACATAAGAGAGAGGAGCAATGCCTCTGTCGAGCCGCATGTTACTATCACTTGTTCCGGTGAGACATTTATTTTATTTTCTCTTTTAAGCTTCTTTACGATTTCCTCTCTCAGGCTTTCTCTGCCTTGGGGTGGAGAATAATGTGTATAACCCCTTTCTAAATAATTCTTAGCCGATTTTATCACATTCTTTGGTGAATCAAAATCAGGTTCACCCGGACCAAGAGAAATTATATCTTTTTCTTCTTCAGCTATTTTTATAAGCTTCCCTATCGTTGATATTGGAAGTTCCTCTTCTCTTTCCGATATGATATTTCTAAGCATTATTATTAATTTTTTGTTTAGATAAATTAATAACCTCCGACACGCATAAATTAACTTATGAGTATAGAGATCTTTTTCTCACCAAGATCTGTAGCTGTAATAGGTGCATCAAGAAATCCAAAAAAGGTTGGTCATGTTATATTGAGAAACTTTATAGAAGGTAATTACAGGGGCAAGATATTCCCGGTAAATCCAAACACAGACAGTATCTTAGGATATAAATGCTACCCGAGGGTGTTAAAGATAAAAGACAAGGTTGACATGGCTGTTATATCCGTTCCTGCTCCGATCGTTCCTAAGGTTTTGGACGAGTGTGGCAGAAAGGGTGTCAAATCAGCTATAATAATTTCTGGTGGTTTTAAGGAAGTCGGCAACTACGAGCTTGAAGAGGATGTTAAAAAAATACTTAAAAAACACGGTATGAGGGCAATAGGACCAAACTGTATAGGAGTTTATGATCCATATTCTGGTGTTGATACATTCTTTCTTCCGAGGTATAAACTTGAAAGACCCGACAAGGGTTGTATAGCCTTTATCTCACAATCCGGGGCACTCGGTTCCGTTGTTCTTGATTGGATGGCCATGAAGAACTATAAGATATCAAAGTTTATCTCCTATGGAAACGCAGCTGATGTTGATGAAGCGGATTTATTAGAGTACCTTGCCAAGGACAAAAAAACACGTGTTATATGTGTATATCTAGAAGGTGTTACTGATGGAAGGAAAATGTTTAATATATTAAAAAAAGTAGCAAAGAAAAAACCCATCGTTGCTATAAAAGGAGGTGTGACAAAGAAAGGGTCAGAGGCAGTTTCATCTCATACAGGTTCACTTGCTGGTTCGAGTGAGATTTTTGACGCTGTTTTTAAACAAACGGGTGTTATAAAAGTAGAGTGTTTAGAAGATGTTTTCGATGTTGCAAGGGTTTTATCAACCCAGCCAATGCCCAGAGGTAACAGAGTACAGATAATAACTGATGGTGGTGGTTTTGGTGTTTTGACTGTTGATTGGATATCTAAAACAGGATTGAAGCTTGCCAAGATGAACAAAAAGAATTTGGAAAAACTGAAAAATTATCTGCCACCACACGTTGTCCTTAAGAACCCAATAGATCTGACCGGTGATGCAGATGTCGAAAGATACAGACTTGCCATAGATGCTGCAATGAACGATGATGGTGTTGACATGTTGATAATTATTGCACTTTTTCAGATACCTACGTTGACAGCAGAGATTGTGGATGTTGTTGCGAGCTTTGCTGAGAGAAAGGAAAAACCAATAGTCTTTATTGCTGCTGGTGGAAGATTTACAGAAGTTTTAAAGAAAACCCTTGAAGATAACGGTGTTCCAACATTTTCATATCCAGAGAAGGCAGTCAAGGCACTAAAGGCACTTTATGACTATAGCAGGTATACTTTAAGCAAAACGAAAACAAAATAAACATGAAAACATTTGTTATATCACTTGGTGGTTCTCTTATAGTTCCAGATAAAATTGATGTTAGATTTATTAAGAGGTTTTGTTCTCTTGTTATTAATCATGTAGAGAAAGGCAAAAGATTTGTGATTGTTTGTGGTGGTGGAAAAACATCCAGGATCTATCAAAACTGCGCTAAAAAGATATCCAACCCAGGTTTTAAAGAACTTGATGAACTTGGTATACTAACAACCAAACTTAACGCTTATTTAATAAAAACAGCTTTTAGTGAATATGCATCTAGAAATATCTTAGATGATCCGAGAAAAACCATAAGGTTTGACAAAAGAGTTGTTTTGGCGTGTGGATGGAAACCGGGTTTTTCAACAGATTATGACGCGGTTGTTATTGCAAAAAACCTTAAAACAGGATTGGTGATAAATCTCACCAACGTTGATTATGTTTACGATAAAAATCCATTAAAATACAGAGATGCGAGGCCAATTAAAAAGGTTTCTTGGGATGATATGCTAAACATCACAGGTAAGCAATGGAAACCCGGACTTCATGTGCCTTTTGACCCAAAGGCATTGAAACTTGCAGCAAAACATAAAATAAGAATTGTAATAACAAACGGAAGAAAAATAAAGAATCTTGACAATCTTTTAAATGAAAAATCATTTGTGGGAACGGTGATAGGATGAGAACTGTATCAAAGAATATACTGAAAAAAATATATGTCAAAAGAGACCCGTGGTCACACAAGGGCGATTTCGGAAAAGTTTTGGTAATAGGCGGGTCTAGTAGATATACAGGGTCTCCCGCACTGACGGCTCTGGCGTCCCTAAAAGCGGGGGCAGATCTTGTCACGGTTGTTGCGCCAGAAAGGGCAGCTGATATAGTGGCAGGGTTTCTACCAGATATGATAACCATACCTTTACCAGGAAAAACCCTTGGGACACATCATCTAAAAGACATCTTTGATTTATCACAAGATTTTGATTCGATTGTTATAGGTGGTGGACTTGGAAGAAAAGACGAGACAGCAAGGGCTGTTATTAAATTTTTGGAAACGGTTCACAAACCATGCGTAATAGACGCTGATGCGATTCACGCGGTTTCCAAAAAAACAAGTGTTATAAGAAACAAAAATTTCGTTCTAACACCACATTCCTATGAATTCATGGTTCTTACAGGAGAAGATCCAACATCAAACATGGATCACAGATCAAACCTGGTCAGGTATTTTGCGGATAAATTGAAAACAACATTACTTTTGAAGGGTAGGTTTGATGTGATATCCAATGGGGACACGACCATGATTAACAAAACGGGAACTGCTTACATGACAAAAGGAGGAACAGGTGATATTCTTTCTGGTGTTTGTGGAGCAATCATTGCTAGAGGCGTGTCCGTGTTTGATTCTACATGTGCAGCCGCTTTTATAACAGGAAAGGCTGGTGAATATGCGTCCAAAAAATATGGAGACGGTATGCTTGCAACGAATGTTATAGAACAGATACCGAGGATTATTAGGTTATGAGAAAGGCAATAATCATGGGAGCGGCTGGCAGGGATTTTCATAACTTTAACGTGTTTTTTAAGAACAATCCAGATTATAAGGTTATATGCTTTACAGCAGCACAAATACCAAA
>CAYPCO010000006.1:0-14312 GCA_964409265.1 uncultured archaeon
CACTATCTTATGAGAAGAGGTATAATCTTCGGTCATAGAGATTATCAAAGAATACTGGACTGTATAAAGAATAAGAAAAGGTTTGTTATGATGACAGGTCTTATGCCTTCAGGTAAGTTTCATCTTGGTCATAAGACCATTGCAGATCAGATAATATACTATCAAAAAATTGGAGCCAAAATATATCTTTGTGTTGCGGACGTTGAAGCATATAACATGAGAATGGCATCTCTGGAAAAGCTAAGAGAAACAGCAATCGAGGAATATCTGATAAATTACATAGCTCTTGGCTTGAAAAGAAGGGGATGCGATTTCTACTTTCAGAGTGAAAGATCAGGCAAAGCAAAGAAATCAAATGCATATTATAGACTTGCAACAATCGTTTCAAGAGCTGTAACCTTCAATGAGATGAGAGCTATATATGGGGAGCTTTCACCAGGAAAGATAATATCTGTAATGATGCAGGTTTCAGATATCCTTCATCCCCAGCTTAAGGAGTTTGAAAAACCCATTCCAACCCTTGTTCCTGTGGGTATTGATCAGGATCCTCATTTGAGATTAACAAGGGATATTGCAGCAAGATTTCAAAAAACATTTAGATTTATTCCACCAAGCTCAACGTACACAAGATTCATGCGAGGTCTTAAAGGCGGTAAGATGTCAAGCAGTGATCCGTCCTCCTATATAGCCTTGACGGATAATCCTGAAGAGGCTGCCAAAAAAATAATGTCAGCTCTTACCGGCGGCAAAGGCAACATCAAAGAGCAAAGAGAGTATGGAGGTGTCCCAGAATTTTGCACGGTTTTCGATGTATGGAAATTCCATGCTGATGATGACAAACTCGTGAATAGAATATATAATGAATGTAGATCTGGTGAAAGAATATGCGGTGACTGTAAAAAGGAATGCGCAGAGTTTCTAAAAAGATTCCTCAAAGAACATCAAAGAAAAAGGAGGAAAGCAAGAAAGATATACAGAAAATTCTTAGAGTAAAACACCAACGATGAATGACACAAGACCGAAAAACATTCCTATTTTTATCCTCTTGCTGACCTTACCGAAATCCTTGCTTTTTTTACATTTGCTAAGCATATAGATAGCTGAAAGGAAAATCAGATCTGCAAAGATCACTGTAATAAGATAGCTTTCATGAAGAATCCCGACCAAATAAGGCAACGGAGAGATCGTCACAGCAAACACAAGGGAAATTGATGCCAGGGTTAGAGCGGTCTTTCTGCTGTATCTTAGTTTAACGCCTTTCTTTGATATTCCGAATCTCTCGCCAAGGGATTTCTCTATCTTCACAGCTGCATCTTTGAGAAACTTAAGTTTATCGCCCTCTATATCTTCTATGTCCTTTACAATCTCTCTGGAAAATGTCACAAAACCTGCAAGAAACATTAGAATCAATGGAAGATATATGTTACCCATGATGGCTCCACCAAAAAGAAAGGTGGATCCTGTGAGATACGCTATGACTGCATTTCCTATAAACATCTTATTTTGCAGATATTTAGAGTAAAGAACAAGCAAAGTAGAGTTTATAAGTGCTATTGCAAAGCATATCCAGTTTATGAAACCTGTCATGATTATGCCAAGAACAAAAAGCATAATCGAAAAAATCAAGGCAGAATTTCTTGAAACCCTTTCAGAGGGTATAGGCCTTTTGGGCCTGTTTATCTTATCTGCCTCAACATCAAACCAGTCATTTACTGCATTACCAGCTCCTGTTATTAGAAACACAGCAACAATCCCCAGAAGAAGTTGATACGAAATAAACTGTTCCAAACTCTTGCCTATGATAAGAAACGCCCCTATGATAACAGCAAAACTTGACATCAGACAATTACTAGGTCTCATCAATTCAAGATATGGGAACATGGTTTAACCCTTTATAACACCAAGAGGGACCATCCTTGCGACCTTTAACGAAATCCCGGCCTGATGGACACTTTCGACAACAGCGTCAACATCTTTGTATGCCTGAGGTGCCTCTTCAGACAAGACCTTTGGGTGCGTTGACTGTGCGATTATACCCTGTCTTGCAAGGTCTTCCTTTATCTTCGTGCCCCAGAATTTCTTTATAGCTGCATGTCTTGACATGGTTCTACCTGCTCCATGGGCAGAGGAACCGAAGGTTTTCTCCATTGCTGTTTGTGTTCCAAGGAGAAGGTATGAAGATGTTCCCATCGAACCAGCGATTATCACAGGAGTTTCAGGAAATGATCTTGTTGCTCCCTTCCTATGAACATAGACCTTTCTTCTTTCTCCATTTATGGTGTGTTCTTCAAGCTTGACGATATTGTGAGCTATGGCATAGACAGTTTTCATGTCCATTTCCTCCCAGGTTCTACCGAAGACCTTTTCAAAGGTCTCTCTTATCCATTTGGTCATAACAGCTCTGTTAACAAATGCGTAGTTAACAGCGGCTTTCATAGCTGAAAAGAAGCTTTGACCCTCTTCGGAATTTACGGGAGCACAAGCCAGCTGCTTGTCAGGAAGCCATATGTTATATTTCTTCACGGCCTTCTCCTGTATCTTAAGGTAATCGCTTGCAATCTGGTGACCGAGTCCTCTTGAACCACAATGGAGCATGATGGTAACATATCCCTTCTTTATACCCAACCTTTCGGCTGTACTTTCATCAAAGATGTCTGTTACTGCCTGAACTTCAAGAAAGTGATTACCAGCCCCGAGAGTTCCTAACTGTGGACCACCTCTTTTCTTTGCAAGATCTGAAACCTTTGATGGGTCTGCCCCCTCCATTCTACCGTGCTCTTCTGTATGTTCCTTATCGTCATTGGTTGCATAGCCGTTCTCTATAGCCCAATCGATACCCTTGACGAGAACCTCATCGAGCTCTGAAGAAGAAAGTCTTAGCTTTCCTTGAGCTCCGACACCGCAGGGTATTGCCTTAAAAAGGGCTGGAACAAGCTCTTTCATCTTGGCTTTTACCTCTTCTACAGTAAGATTTGTTCTTATGAGATTTATTCCACAGTTTATGTCAAAACCACACATGCCCGAGGATATTACACCTTCCTCCGCATCAAATGCACCAACAGCACCCATAGGTAAACCATAACCCCAATGCATATCTGGAAGACCTATCACTGGTTCTAAAACACCTGGGAGACAGGCAACGTTTGTGAGTTGTTCAACAGCTGCATCTTCAACGGCATCGAGAATCCTTTTATTGGCTATTATTTTAGCACTAACCCTCATTCTTTCTCTTACACCTTTGGGTAACAACCATTCATAATCATTTATTTTCTGTAATTTCTCCTTCATAACATCACCATTATTTTTACTTGAAATCCTTTATTTAAATTTACTATATATCGAGACTTACTCTTGCTCTGTAACCGTCATCGGTTTTTTCAAAAGAAAATCCATAGTATGTAACGGCCTTGACAAGGGTTTCGCCTTTAGACGGGTCAGCGGGTTCACCGTAAACAGAGGCTCTCATATGTTTTTCATCTATCTCATGGATCTCTGCCTTACAGAAAAACATGCCTTCTATTTCTGATCGGGATATAAGTTCCTGTAACCAGGATATCATTAATTCTTCAACATCATCCGCAGTGATACTAACCTCTATCTTTCTTTCAGGTTTTATCCTACCAACCTGAAACATTACGTTGAAAAGAGCAAAAGCTGCGTTTTCAAAAACCTCTTTAAGATCTTTGCCGTACGCCTCAAACATCACATCTGACGTTAGATCATCCACAAACCTGAACCTTTCCATAACATTAAATTCTTAGAGGGATTTAAATTTCACCTCTGTAGAGTTTTTCGAATCTGTCTAAAGATTTCTCTATCTCCTGAATCTCACTGCTTCCCACCGAGATCCTTACGTATCCTTCTCCTCCTGGTCCGAAGGAGGAGCCTGGAACCAGACCTGTATTCATTTCTAAAGCCTTTTTACAAAATTTTATATCATCTCCCTCGTAACTCTCTGGAACTTTGAACCACACATAAAAGGTAGATTCTGGTTCTTCAACCTCATATCCTATCTCTTTCAACCCATTCACCATCGTCTTGACCCTTTTTCTATACTCGTTCATTCCTTCCTTTATTCTTTCTTCAGGTAGACTCAAAAATTCAGGAACTATCCCCTCAAAGACATTGGGACACAGATACCCATCGGCTTCATGGATAAATCTCATCTTCGCAAGAAGTTCATCTTTCCCTTCAAGATCTGGATGTATCACCCCCCATCCTATTCTTAGACCTGCAAGGTTATATGATTTTGAAAGAGAACGGACCTCAATCACATTCCTAAACTTCCACCAGGGTTTTCCTCCTTTACCTGTCCACTCCATGCCTTCGTAAACGTTGTCGACAATCAGATACACACCTTTTTCTTCACATATCCCTCCTAACTTTTCCAAAACATCTTCTGAATACAACCTGCCCGTGGGGTTATTTCCTGGGTTTACGAATACAGCGCAGGTATCCTTGTCTATGGCATGTTCTATTCTTTCCAAATCTAGATCAAAATCTTCAGAGGTTCTGACCCTTTTAGGAATCTTTCCGGCTCGATCTGCCCAGATGGTATGTGGTGGTTGAAACAGGGGTGTTGGAAAAACTATGTTATTTCCCTTTTCTCCTATTCCTCGGAAAAGTATGTTTATTATCCCTGTAGCTCCATGGGAGAAGAAAATATCTGTTTCTCTGAAAGGAACTCCATATTTTTTGCTGTAGTACTCTGCTGTACGTTCTCTGATTTCGTTCTTCCCAAAGGATGGATTGTAGCCAAATGTGCACGTCCTGAGATGTTCTTCAAGAATTCCCATGATTTCAGGCATGGGTTTTATCCCAGGACTTCCAAGAGAAAAATCAAAAACTTCCTCTCCTCGATATCTTCTCTCGTCTATGATTGCGTGTATTCTTCTTATTTCGCTCCCGTTTCCCTTTTTTTCCATCGTTTTACACCCCCTTGAAGTTTAAAGCTGTAGCTCGCCCCAGAAACAGGAGATTTCTTGGAAGTTCGTTCAGAAATCGGGGCGAGGTAAAGGGCCAATGATTCTAATAACTAAAGAAATAAAAATAGAACCAAGACCAAAAATGGCCCTTCATAACATTAATTTTGGTAGAGATATATATTTAAATCTTCTGGACCGAATGTCTTGCTCCGCAGGCCTCGCATTTCAAAAATATATAGTTTCCTTCCTTGATGAGTTTTGTATCTGGTTTCTTACACTCTGGACACAACACATAGTTCTTTGCATAAAGTTCTATCTTCTTGTTAACAACATCTTCAGAGAAGTTTCCAAGAACTATAAGCCTTTTACCATCAACCTCACCTTTAGTTGCAAGCTCCTTTAGAAGAAACTTAAGAAAATGCGATTGATCTCTTCTGAAAACAGAAGCTATGTCTGCAAAGTTCATTATAATAGTCCTGGCACCCGCTCTCATGACCTTGGCCTTGGGTATCTCGAACCTTTCCCCTGACCTCACATCTTTCGGAACCTTTTCCATCCCTCTTTCTAGAAGCTGTTCGTAGTCCATCATCTCACTAAAGGATTAGATTTATATATTAAAAAGTTAAATTATTAATACTCCTGAAATCAAAAACCAGAAAAAGCTTAAATCATTTGGGGGATCTGATTTAAGCTTTAATCATTGGGGGAATCTAATCTTCAGGGGGAATCTGAACTGTTTCTGTTAGTAGATATTATAATATCGGAATCCTGTTTAAAAAGGATTTCGGTTTCCAAAAAAATATATTCAAAAATATAGGTTAAAGGAGGGGTAATATGGAATCGTTGGTTCAAAAACTTTTTGAAAAAGGTTTGGAAGAAGAAACGAACCCTGAGAATTTTTTACCTAAAGAACAACCTGAGGAAACTATCGAAGAAATCGTTCAGGACGAGTTTGGTCTTGATGTGAAAAATGCCAGGATAGTCGTTACAGGTGTCGGAGGAGCAGGATGCAACTGCATAAAGAGATTAACAGAGATGGGAATAAAGGGTGCTCAAACAGTTGCGATAAACACAGATGCAAAACATCTCGGTGTTACAGTTGCTCATAAGAAACTTTTGATAGGCAGAGAGTTGACAAGAGGTCTCGGTGCTGGTGGTTATCCTGATGTGGGAAGAAGAGCAGCAGAAGAGAGCGAAAAGGACCTCAGAAAACTTCTCGAAGGAAGCGATATGGTTTATTTAGTCACGGGTCTGGGTGGTGGAACAGGTACAGGAGCATCACCTATAATTGCAAAGATAGCAAAGGATATGGGAGCCATTGTTATAGGCTGTGTAACAATGCCATTCAAGATAGAGGGAGCAAGAATAAGCAAGGCAGAGGATGGTCTTTATCAACTCAGACAGGTATGTGACACGGTTATCGTTATAGAAAATGACAGACTTCTAAAGGTTGCTGGGGATTTACCTCTTCAGGAAGCGTTTGGAGTTGCAGACAACCTGATAGCAACCATAATAAAAGGTGTTACAGAGACCATATCATTACCATCACTGGTAAACCTTGACTATGCGGATGTAAAGGCTGTAATGCATTCAGGTGGTGTTGCAGCTGTTGGCTTTGGTGAATCTGATACAAAGAATAGAGCAGAAGAGGCGGTTATGAAGGCTATGACGAATCCTCTTTTAGAGGTTAACTATGAAGGTGGGACAGGAGCCCTGATACATATCACAGGTGGTAATGACCTTAAGCTCGATGAGGTGAACCTTATAGGAGAGTATGTATCTAAACAGCTCGATCCGGAAGCCCAGGTGATATGGGGTTCACGAATCGATCCAGCATTTACAGGAAAGATAAGGGTAATAACCATAATAACTGGTGTTAAGTCACCTTATATTCTGGGCCCTGTTGAAGTTGAACAGCCAGAAAAGAAAGATTTTGCACAGGAGCTTGGAATAAAAATCTGGAGCTGAGACCTCTCAGCCCCTCCTTTAACTTTTTATTTTCCAAAAATCTAACTCTATTTATGTGCATTGCCATTCCAGGTAGGGTTCTAGACGTCAATGGGAACAGAGCCATGGTCGATTTCTTTGGTAAAAAACTCACGGTGGATTGCAGATACGTAAAGGTGAAAAAAGATGATTTTGTTCTTACGTTTGGAAGTCATATAATAGATGTGGTATCAGAGGATGTTGCAAGAGAAACAGCAAAACTTCTTGGGATGATAGAATGATGGTCGAGGATCCTGAACTTTTCCTAAGATATGCAATACCATGTGGAAATGTTCTTGTTAGGAGAGGATGTCTTGATAAGAGGGTCTTAAATAAGCTTGAAAATGGTGTTGTTCTTGAGAGGTCCTTTAGAGGAGATGTGAGCAGGTTCTTCCCTGTAGCATCGAAACTATGCCAGTATATAGCCTCACAACTTGGCAAGGAAAAGATAGATTCTGAAGTGATAAGAAGATATTTCTTAATAGAACACAAAAAAGCCGTTCTTTGGAGAGCGAAACATTTCCCTGATATAAATGTCAAGGAGTGCATAGTCTATCCTGGAAGGGTGATCAATATAATTAAAGACAAAATCGAAGTAAACACACCTGCAGGTAGAAAGATTGTAAAAAATATTTTTATTCCAGAGGTCAATAAAAATGATTGGGTAACCGTACATTACGACTTTGCGTGTGAACGAATACCCAACAACTTAGCGAGGAAACTGATGGGGTGATCTGTTTGAACAAAGAGGTCTTCGGAACATTACTTGTATTATGTACTGCTGTGATAAGCGGTTTTGCTATTCCTATAAATAAGATATTTGTTGTTGGTATAGACCCCACTGTGTTCACCGCCATAAGAGCTCTCATGATAGGTGCGGTTTTCTTTTTCATAGCATCATTCCAAAGTGGCTTTGACTATTCAAGGTTTAAGAAGGTCTCTTGGAAGTATCTTCTGATTATAGGAATAGTAGGCGGTGGGCTTGCATTTCTTCTCTATTTTACAGGTTTAAAACTCACTACTGCCGGTAGAGCGGCGTTCCTTCATAAAACACTTCCTTTATGGATAACCATTTTCGCATACGTGTTCCTTAAGGAAAAGGTAACACGAAAACAGGCTGTTGCTTTGGGTGTGATGTTTGCCGGAACTGTTATGCTCTTATCAGCAAAAATAAATCCAGCAGAGCTATGGCTGGATCCTTCCTTAGGAGATATACTTGCACTGACTGCTACTGTACTTTGGGGTGTAGAGAATGTTGTAGCAAGATATGCCATGATAAACAAGGAGTCTAATTTTGTTGTTTCCTTTGCAAGGATGTTCATAGGTTCTTTGTTTCTTTTTTCTGCCGTTCTTTTGTTGGGCAAAATAGATGTCCTGTTCTCTCTTACTTTTGAACAAATAAGAAACATACTCATATCCACGCTCATACTGTTTGGTTATGTTCTGACATGGTACTGGGGTATAAGATACATAAACGTTTCTAAGGCATCAACCCTGTTGCTCATATCACCCGTAATATCCCTTATTCTTGGAATCATATGGTTTTCAGAACCAGCTCCAATTCTTCAGCTCATAGGCTCTGCCCTTATTCTTATTGGAGCGGCATTTGTTGTAAAAATAAAAAGTGAGTTTATAACTGGGGTTTGATTATTTCCTTGTGGTTGTTCTCTTTTTCTGAAGTGTTTCTACATAATCGGCTGCTCTTTGCAGAGCTTTTGAGAAACCAGGTTCTGCCCCTATGACTATAACCTTCTTTCCCATTTCCTTTATAACCTGTATTGCTGGAAGATAGTCTGCATCCCTTGAAGCTATAGCAACCATATCCACATCATCATTGTAAGCTGCCTTAACAGCTGCCACTGCAACAGCAACATCTACGTCCGATTCTATCTCACCGGCAAGAACTATGGTAGGTTCAAATCCCTGATTGGCTATAGCTTCTATAAGTTTTTCTGAAGCGAACTGATTCAGAAAGACCTTACCCACCATTATCCTTCCATATTTTTCAACGGTCTTTCTGAGCTCGTCCAGATCAAAACTAAACTCCTTTCTTATCATGTTTGGCCCGTCTACAAAGAGAGCTATGTTTTTGATGGTATGTTCCTTTTTCTTTTTAAAACCAAACATATAAATCACCTGAATTTTTTTGTTTTACCTACATAAAAATATTCAGCTCCATAAGAACGACAGCATTCCTGCAACAGTATAAAGCACGGCGCCTATTATGAGATTAAGAATCGAGAGTATTATAGTTCCTGTACCTGTGATAAGACCTATGATGGAACCCAAGAATATAAGAAGGAATATACACGCTATAAGGACAAAGATCCCTTTCATTGATGTTTTGAAATCGTAGAAAAATGCAAACAACGAACCTGTTATAAGACCTCCTATATGAGCATAGTGTGCTATATTTCCAAAGTCTCGCTGGAAGTATATCACAAACGTCTCCATAAATACAAAAAGCAAAGCAACCATGCCTAAGGGTAAAGGAAATATGTAAAAATGGATTCTCTTAACAGGATTAAGAAGCATAGCTGCACCCATCACACCGAAGATACATCCTGATGCACCAATCACAGGAAGTGGGCTTGTCATCATAAACGCAACCTCTCCAAGGAAACCACTCATGAAATATATGGCAAGATACCATCCTGGTTCTATGGTCTCCTCGAGACACTTACCAAAAAAATAAAGACCGAGCATATTGAAAAACAAATGAGCAGCGTCGGCATGAAGAAAAAGTGATGTAAAGAGTCTCCAAAACTCATGAAGTGTTTCTATCGAAAATGAATAAGAGAGGAACACACTATCTCTCATGGTCTCTGGCATGGAAAACACGAGGATGAATATTAAAGTATTTGCTATGATGAGCGACCATGTAATGGGATGCTCTTCCATACAAATCTCCTTTTTATTTTATTGGAATCAATAAATTAAATCATGAAAAAATTGGACGATTTTGAGGCATTGAAGCTTTTAAAGAAATTCGGGATATCTCTGGTGGAGAGTGAGATTGCAACAACACCTGAAGAAGCTGTTGATGTCGCAAAAAAGATGGGGTTTCCTGTTGTTCTTAAGATCTCATCAAAAGATATAATACACAAAACGGACGTTGGTGGTGTTATCGTTAATCTGAACACGCCAGAAGATGTTAGAAACGGTTTTGAACGGATTATTTCAAATGTGAAAAGACGATATCCTGAAGCAAAGATAGATGGTGTATTGGTTCAGAGGTTTCTTAAGGATAGAACAGAGCTTGTTATCGGAGGAAAAATGGATCCTCAGTTCGGTCCTGTAATAATGTTTGGTCTTGGTGGTATATTCGTTGAAGTTTTCAGAGATGTATCCTTTAGAATTGTTCCTATAGCAAAAAATGATGCCAAAGAGATGATAAAGGAGATAAAGGCGTATCCTGTCTTGAAAGGGATAAGAGGAAAAAAACCTGTTAACATCTCTAAACTTGAGGATATGCTCCTAAAGGTCTCAAAGCTTCTCTGGAAGAATCAAAACATTCTTGAACTTGATATAAATCCTGTTCTTGCTGATGAGAAAGATGCCCTTGCCGTTGATGTAAGGATTATTGTAAATTAGAAACCGAGAAATTCATAATCTTTGAGATAGTTTTTATTGAAAGCAAAAAAGAACTTTTTTTGTCTTCCCAGAGGTTTGAAGGGAAAGGTTTGTGGGTTTTTGACACCTATGTAGCTGGTAGAATTATCTCTAAGTTTCATTTCAAGGCCCCACACGATTCCTTCTATATTAGCGCCATTTTCAAGCTCTATTCTAACCTTTCTGGGAGCGTATATCTTCTCTGCAATATCCTTGAAGTAGGGATTTGGTCTACAAGGCATTGTGTCTATGAAACCCCAGCATCTGTTCAGATCTATATACAGTTCATCTGCTGTCTGAAAATCGTATCTGCCTCTATCTAACTTGGATATCTTACACTCCTCAAGGAGTATGTTGCCCTTGATAAAATCGTCTATTTTACTAAAACCATAAGAAAGACTCATCTTAGGAGGTTTGTTAAGGATATCTAAAGGTCTATAACCTTCAGGACAATTCATATAACCGTCATACCATATCCTTCCAGCTTCTATATCCTCTACGAAACAAACCTTTCTTTTCATGCTCTGGTTTTGGTGAGGAAATTATATAAAGGTTTTGATTTTTGGTTTTATATTTAAATATATAAACTGCTCTAAAGATTTAATTATGGTGCTGCGAAGAACTCTCTGTTGTGAAGACTGTTTCTCTCTATGTGCAGCACTTGCATGTTGCTAAAGATATCTTTCTCTTCCCTGGGTGGTTCCATGTCTGTGTCTGATACGAGTCTGGACGAAGGTGTATTGAAGTGTATAGGTAAAACACCTTTGATAAACGTAAACGGGATAAGAGCAAAACTTGAAACTACAAACCCCACCGGAAGCATAAAGGACAGAATGGCTTGGTATATGATTAAAAAGGCTGAGGAAAGAGGTGAACTCAGACCAGGAAAACGTATAATAGAAGTTACGAGTGGAAATACAGGTATATCCTTTGCGATGATATCGGCTATAAGAGGTTATAAATTCATTGCTGTCATGCCAGAGTCTATGAGTATAGAAAGGAGGAAGATGATGAAGGTCTTTGGTGCAGAGATAGTTTTAACGCCTGCAGAAGAAGACATGCTCGGTGCAATACGTACCTACGAAGAGCTCGTCAGGAAGAACCCTGACGCGTGGCTTCCCAGACAGTTTGAAAATCCTGATAATATCGAGGCTCATAAACTTGGTCTCGGAATGGAGATACTTCAACAAACTCAAGGAAAGATTGATGCATTTGTTGCAGGTATAGGAACGGGTGGAACACTCATAGGTGTTGCTCAAGCACTAAAGGAAGTGAGGTCTGATGTAAAAATAATTGGAGTTGAACCTGAAGAGTCTGCTGTTCTCTCTGGAGGTACTCCTGGAATTCATGGAATTCAAGGAATAGGTGAAGGGTTTGTTCCGAAAATTGTTCAAGACAACAGAGATCTCATAGATGAAATTATAACCGTAAAAACTGATGAAGCCAAAGATATGATGAAAACTCTTGCGAAGAAACATGGCATCCTGGTGGGAATAAGCTCTGGTGCAAATCTTCTCGCTGCATTGAAGATCAAGAGAAAATATAGAAATGTCGTTACTGTTTTTCCAGACAGAGGTGAAAGATATCTTAGTGAGAATTTTCTTTAGATACGGCCTTTATCTTTTTCTGGAGAATGTCCATAACAAGCTTACCTGGAGCCTTACCCCTGACCCTTGCCATGACAATGCCCATTAAAACCTTTTCTGGTCTAGATTTACCGAGAAGCTCCTTGTTCTCCAAAACTATTTTCTCTATAAGCTTTTCAAGTTCCTCTCTTGATATCTGTGAGGTTGATTTTAGTATGTCTGAGACTTTAACTTGTGGTTTGGTTATACATTCCTTCAAGATATCTTCTAACATCTCTTTGGTTATCTCCTTATTCTTGAGCTCGATAAATATTTCTTCTAGTCTAGAATCGGTAAGACTGTCTACAGGTATGTTATACTTTCTTTTGAGATATGCCAGTGTTGATGTGAGAGCCCTGGCGAGCATTTTTGGCTCTATACCTTTAGAGACCAATCTTTCAAAGATGGAGTCTCTACCTGAACGAACTATCTGATTCGCTTCCTCTAAGCTTAGACTGTATGTTTTTGCTATTCTTTTTATCTTATCCTCAATCAGCTCTGGAAGAGAATCCTTGACCTCTGAAAGCACTTTTTCGTTTATTACGATAGGAGGTATGTCCGTTTCTGGATAGAGTCTTGCAGAACCTGGTAATGGTCTCATATACTCTGTATCACCGTTTTCAAGGGCCCTTCTTGTCTCTTCAGGGACGCCTTTGAGTAGAAGGTTCACCCTTTCTGCAATAACTTCCAAGATTTTTCTGCATGTCTCCTCATCACCAGAGACTATAAGAACCGTGTCACCTTTTTTTGCTTTCAAAGCTTTCTTGAGCTCCAAAAAATGTTTATCAAGACCATATTTATCAAGAGGTTCTTCATCATGGATAAACCCTCCAAAACCAAGTTTAGCTTTAACATAACTCGCTATCTCCTGACCGAGTCTTCTTGTTGGTGTGATTCTGTAGTTGAAGAATCCAGCAAATCGCGGAATCTTCATAGCAAAGACTCTTTTGTTTTTCGTTATCTTTGATTCGGCATTTTTGAATATCTCTGTAACCTCAACCACGTCGGGCTTTATTGGTTTGAATCCATTTGATTTCAGCTTCTCTCTTATTTCCAGAAGAGAAAGTTGCCTTTTAACCTCATTTTCAACAAGTTTTGGAATAAGATTAAGTTCTTGTGCACCTTTTATCTCGACCCGTGCCCCACCCCGAATGGATATGTTTATATCCTGTCTTATCGTACCTATACCTCTTTTGACTCTACCTGTTGATCTGAGTATCATCCCTATATAGGAGGCGACCTCTCTTGCCTGTTCTGGTGTCTTTATGTCTGGTGTGGTTCCTATCTCTATCAGTGGTATGCCCAGTCTATTTAAACCATAAACCGTGGTTTTTTCGCTTCTTTCTATGATTTGAGCAGCATCTTCCTCGAGGCACACGTTGGTTATACCAACCTCACCTGTCTTTGTTTTTATCTTTCCATTCAAGCCAACAATGGCTGTTCTTTGAAATCCCGATGTATTAGAACCATCTATCACTTGTTTTCTCATGAAATGTATCTCATTTGGTATCCAACAGTTAAGCATCATCGATATCATAAGGGATATATTTAAAGCTTCCTGATTAGGAAGATGCGGAGGTTCACAATCCATTTCAACCAGGCAGGACTCATTTGGATATATTCTATAAAGAAAGAACTTTCTCTTCATAGCCTCCTGAATCGCTGCCGGGTCAAGTTCACCAAGCTCTCCAGCAACTGCTCTAAGATTTCTCATGATTTCCATAATTGGTTCGTCCTTCATGTCAGACCCGCACTCACAGAAAAGCTTCGTGGTATCTAACTGTTGGTGGATTTCTATTCCACATTTTAAACCGAGCTTTTCGTAGTCCATATTAACATTTTATCTCTTCGGCTTTTATTGGTTTTCTTGCAAATATGAACAGCTCATTTTCTTGACCTTCGTGGATGAATTCTTCGAGAATCTCAAAATCACCGATCTTTCTCATAATAATCTCTTTTTTATCCTGAAGGTTTTCTTGATTAAAGAAAAGCGAGATTATTATGTAACCACCGGGCCTTACAAAACATGAAAGATTACATTCAATCATATGAACAACATCTATACAAAAAACCCAGTCAAACATCTCATCTTTGAAGGGTGGATTATTTCCATCGCCAAGGATTCTTTTCTCACCATAGCTTTTTCTTATCATATCTTTATCTA
>CAYPCO010000007.1:0-13892 GCA_964409265.1 uncultured archaeon
TATCAGTATAGCCCATCCGTAAGTCATCAAATACTCCATCGCAGATTGTGCCTTTCTTGTCATAATAAATAATATTTTGGTTCTGATAGTATTTAAATCAAACAGGTACGAGTGTTGAAAATATGCCGCTTATTATCACACCTGTTAAATAGTATATGAGAAGTGAAATTATGAGAAGGGGCGGTAGATACTTTATACCCGCTCTTTCGCTACCAGAACCTATCAGACCCATTATTAGACTTCCGAAGGTTGTTGTTATTATTATTGCAACAACGGAGAATATGGTAAGAAAACTCGGATCAACCTGTAAACCGAAGGTTAGTTTCAAAGGGAGTCTTGAAGAAACATCTTCTGGTATATGTGTCATTCCGCCAAGCTTTGATATAGTAGTAACAAGATAAGATGAAAGTGCATAAAGGGCTGGTGCACCCACACACCCAGCAAAACCTATAAATATGCCATACATCATTATATTGGCTCTGGTCTCTCTTTTTATAGCCTCTTTCCTTCTTATATCAATAGCTGTTTCTTCAAACAGAGAAACCAACTGACCACCCGCTTTTATTCCCCTCTTCATAAGCTTAACTGTTGTTTCAAGTATCTCTGATTTTATAGTTCTTGTAAGCTCGTTAAGACTTTCCTGCAATGGTTTCCCTGTCATCATCTCCTTTCCGGCGTTTTTTATAGCCTCTGAGAGCGGACCGAATTCTTTTCTTGCAGAAAGAAGCAGAGCCCGGCTTGGTATGTATCCTGACTTCATATTGGCTGCAACAAGTTGTAAGGCATCAGGAAGTATCTTCTCAACAAACTTGCTTCTTTTATCAATAGCCAAAAGCAGGAAACCATGAAACAGAGCGAAAACACCTACGGAAACCGAAATCCATATGGTGAGCATGTGCTCTCTTATAATGAGGGAAACTATAAAACCAGCTAAAAGGCTGAGTGTAAATGTATAGTTGGTGAAATGTTTTGCAGGTATTTTGCTTCCTGAATAATTCAACCAGTTTTCTACCCTTTCCTTATAAAATCTCGGCATCAGTTTGTACATAGTTATTTTTTGGGAGAAGAGGAATAAAAATCAGTTAACTCAATCCCTTTATGTAAGTATATTGCAAAAGGTCCTGAGCTCCAGGACACTCTTTAGACTGTATAGTCACTTCTTGAAGATTGCTTGAAACTCCTGTAAGTGTAAATGTTCTTACATCGCCTGCCGATACATTAAACTCGATAGGGTATTTAGTAACAGTGCCATCTTTATATGTGAGCAAAACTATAAAGTTCAGGTCTACCTTTCCGTTATTATAAACGACGACATTAAGTGTTTGCGTACTCGGGTCGTAGCTTCCCCCCTGAATATAGGCCTTTGCCTCGGAACAAGCCTGAAATGTTGCATACTGTTGTCTTGCATAATTAGTAGTCCATGTAGCAAGTATACCTGCAACGATCATCGTAAACGCTATAAGCATTATAACTGCAATAAGTGGAGAAACACCTTTTTTCATTTTTTAAAATTTGTTCTTGCTTCTTTATAAAATTTTAACTTATCTTTTCTATATTAGTTGTCTCTGCTTGAATATCTTTACACAAGGAATTAACTACTATTATTTTATTCAGAGTCATACCGAGGTCTTCATAACCCGTTAAGTTAAGGATTATATACATTGAATGACCTTGTTCTAACGGTCTATCCTCGCTTATTTGAGGTGTAAACGACATCCTCCAAGAAGATGAATTGATGAGTATGGAAAATGTATCATTTTGGAGGATTACACCAAACCCGTAAATACTCGAGGGTTCTTCGTTTGTTACTTTTACATACAGGGTATATGAAGTCATGTTAAATTCAGCGCTGTCTATCCTGTAGCCAACACCAAATCCGCATGTGTTTGTTTCACCAGATTTGTAATGAAACCAATGAGTTATCCATCCCGAAAGCAATGCTCCTATGGTTATGCTTACGCCCAAAAGAATCATAACAGCTATCAGGGGAGACAATCCTTTCATCGTATCACTATATACTGAATTTTATTTGACTTGCCAGAGAAAAGATAGCATAACCCGCTATTATAAGAAAGACTGAATGCTTTAATCCTGCTATGAGAGACCCTTCAGCCATCTTCCCTGTTGCAAGCCCTGCAAAAAATCCCTGAATTATAATGAATGTTATAAAAACATCAGCATACATAGTGGTCTGGATACCAGTGATGGGTGACTGTACAAGAGCTGTTGTGATACTCTGTTGTGTTATGGTTGGTAAAAGAAATGATTGCATTATGACCAAGATAAAAACGAAAATGAAGTAGATTATGTAAGACGTGACAATCTGTGAATGAACGGATGATGATCTTTCCTTTTTAAGCTTTTGTATTGTTACCAATGATCTGTTTACAGAACCAAGTGTGTCTGATATCTTTCCTCCAACCTTATAGGTTTCTATTATGGTTGCTATAGCTCTTTTTACGGGTAGTGACGGAATCTTTTTAGACATGTTTTCTAAAGCTTTTTCAAAAGGTACACCCCACTCTATTTGTGATGCAAGATCGTTAACATGTTTGCTCAAAGAGAGATAATCCTTTTTTGAACACTGGGATAAAGCAAGAGGAAGGGTCATTCCAGAGTTTATTGAATCTTCAAGATCCTTGAGGAAAGATATAAATTGTTCTTCTATCTCACGGGTTGTTCTATATCTTGCATAGAATATAAGAACGGCTGGAACAGATGCAATAAGACCTCCTATGACATTCACAACTGGAACAAGGAAAGGAATCACGTCTTTTAGGACAAGATTGTTAACTATCAAAATTATACTGCCTGTGATTATCGTTACAAGCTCTATCCAATGATTTTTCAAAGAGTCCATCATATTCCAATAGGCCTCCTGCTTTTTATAAGACCTATGATTATAAACTGAAACATAAGAAGGAACAAAAGGATACCTATCAGAACGGTTTTTAGGTCAAAGGATATACCTATAAAAGATGACAGGACAAGAAGGAATGTTATACCTAAGGTTGGAAATATAACAGCGAAAAGCATGTATATAAGTGTGAGAGGATTCAGTTGAGCACCGTATCTCTTTATGGCTATTCTTTGTTCCTCACCAAGATTATCAACTATGTTCTTTATGGTTGCTCCTATATCCGCTCCAGATTTAAGAGAGTTTATCATTTGCCATAGAACCCTTCTGAAGTAGAGGGAGGGATTTCTCATTGCAAGCATTTCCAAGGCAGCTACTTCAGACTTGCCTGTGCTTATCTCATCAACTGCCTTTTTTATCTCTTCTGAAAGAAGACCATACTTGCTCTCTGCTATAGACACAAGAGCATTGAAAAGTGGAACACCTGACCTTACCTCTATAAGCAAATGATGAAGAGCGTAAGGAAGATACTTCTCTATCTCTCTTATCTTTCTGTTTATCGTTAACTTTGGATAGAAAACCACATAGAGGAACGATGTGATACCTATAACAAACCCTACAGGGAAGGCTATGATTAGTGCTGTTTGAATAGGGAATCTCGCTACTGTTATAAGGGTAAAAAGCAAACCGAAAAGCATAGTGAAGTAGAAAAGAGCTGTAAAGAAGCCCAGAGCAACCCATTCTCTTGGTTCGAAATCAAACTCGGCTTGCTCAAGTTCAAAAGCAAGTCTTGGAAACATGTTGGAAAAAAATTCGCCCCAATTTAGAAAGTGTCTGGATATCTTCACTGCCTTATCCATCGGGAGAGGTATGATTGGTATCTTCTTATTTACCATACAATTAATATTTTCTAATCTTGTGTATATATTTTGACCAATTTGGCGTAGTTTTCTGAATTTCTTTTCACTTCTCTCTTGGTCAAATCTCTTGCCTCTTTTATGTATTTGTGTGCCTCTCCTATTAACTGCAATATTCTGATTTCATCATCTGTAGGTTCTGTGACACCCACACCGTATTTCTCCATGAGTTTTCTGCCAAGATCATAAATAGATCTCTCTGCATCATCAAATATCTCATCTACATCTTTGATGAGTATATTCTTTGATTTGTCCATCTAATCACCTCCCAGCCTTTCTGAGTCTTTTGATCTCATCCTTTAATCTAGGCAATCTTATCAAAAAACCACAACTGGAACATTTAACTGAGAATGGTCTCTTCCAGGGTTTTTTTGTTTCTTCCTCATAACCACATTCTGGACATTTATATCTTACCTCAGCGGTATCACTGTCTTTCCTAACAAGAACCGATATCCTTCCTGTTTCCTTTCCTTCTTTGTTGAGCAGTGTTCTGTTGGTTATATATCGGAAGTTTCCCATTCTATCACCGTTATCATTAAATAGTAGTTAAAGTATTTATAAAGTTAACGGTTGAGATTTGTCACATTTATCTCTGTTCCTTCTCTTCTTCCTTTAAGGGTTATCTTCATAAAATCCTCAGCAACTAAGGTGTTATCAAATACCCTTTTCGCTTCTTTTTCTAAGAGTTTAACATTCTGGTATCTTCGAGAGAAATGTGTTAAAACCAACATCTTCACACCGGCCTCCTTGGCTATTTTAGCAGCATCACTCGCACACGTATGCATCTTAGAATCATCCTCTTCTTCAGAAAAGGTTGCATCATGGATAAGGATATCCGCACCCTTGGATATTTTGATAAGATTCTTACAATAAGCGGTATCACCGGAATATACAACTTTGACGCCCCTTTTAAGATAACCAACATCTTCGAGTTTTATCTTCTTTCCTTTGAAAACTATCTCTCCTTCACGCTTAAGCTTGCCTACCAATGGGCTCTGCTTTAGACCGTAAAGTCTTTCGGCCTTTTCTATATCGACGTTCCATCTGTCCTTTTCTTTAAAACAATACGCAACCGATGGTATTGTGTGTACAGTCGGTATCGATGTTATTACATACCTTTTGGTTTCAAAGAGTTTTGTTTCCTTGCTACCGCTAAATGGTGTGTTAATTGGGATTACTTTAAACCTTGGTCCCCAGTAATCGAGGTCTAGAATGTCACCAACGAATCTCTCTGCCTCCGGACCGTAAATGTAAAGGTTTTTTCTTCTCTTTTCAAGATTCATGGTTTGCATTAATCCTATCAATCCTGCCCAGTGATCAGCATGCCAATGGGTTATAAATATTCGGTTTATCTTCATGAAACTAAGCTTTGCTGTCATCAACTGCCTTTGGGTTCCTTCACCACAATCCCAAAGAAAACAAGAGTCCTCGTATCTCAACCATATCGCTGCTGGATTTCTGTGTTTTGACGGGATTCCTGAACCTGTCCCAAGAAACACTACTTCAAGCATGTCATACCTCTATATTTAGTTTATCACCATAAACTAAATCTTTTATATTGTGTGTAGCTTTTATGTCATTTTCTATATTTTTGAATTTTTCGGGTATGACAGCCCTTTTTATCTCCGATCTAAGAGACATTCCACGATCTTTCTTGAATTTCCATATCTCACTATTTAGCTCCATAAGTTCGTCAAGAGTGAAAGGTATATCTGCCTTTAGGATATTCTTGTCGGGCTCAGGGAAAGATTTTCCTTCAATCTCATCGTTCCAGAGTTCTTGGTATATCTTTGTTGTTATAAATGGTGTGATTGGATAGAGCATGAGAAGTATGTTCTCCAGGACTTTGTAAAGAGTAGTTATTGCACCAGCCTGCTCACTTTTACTGAACTGACCGTTTTGATTGTAAACTCGGCTCTTCACAAGTTCTATATAATGCGATGCGAAGATCTCCCATATGAAGTGTTTAATTTTTGTCGTAGGTTTATGGAAATCGAAGTTTTCGTAATGCTTTCTTGTATAGATAATTAGTTCTGATATCTCTTTTAGGATAAGCTTGTCCAGATCATTTAATGATGCTTCACCTTTTGGTTCAAACATAGATATAAATCTTGAAACATTCCAAAGCTTTGTCAAGAATTTGGATGCCCCCTCTATTCTTTCAAATGAACATCTTAGATCAGAAAGGGTTATATTTCCTTCAAGAGCGCACCATACCCTGAAGGGCTCAGCACCGTATTTCTCTATTATCTCTTGTGGGTCTATGACATTTCCTAAAGATTTACTCATCTTTATTCCTTTTTCATCAAGAACATGATAATGGATCCAGACATTATCAAAGGCCTTTTCTCCAGTAAGTTGGAAACATCTTAAAAGTGTATAGTAAAGCCATGTTCTTACTATCTCTTTACCCTGCGGTCTCAATGAACATGGGAATGTCTTTTTAAAGAACTCTGGATTTCTCATGTATCCTGTGATATATAAAGGTGATATGGACGAATCAAACCATGTATCAAAAACTCTCTCCTCTCCTTGAAATTCTCTTGAACCACATTTAGGACATTTGTCTACAGGCGGGTCATCCTTCCATGGCTTGTAGTATTTGCCTGGTTCTGGAACGATAGTTTCACCACAGGACTTGCAGTACCACAGGGGTATTTCTGTTGCATAGTATCTTCTTCTTGATATTGGCCAGTCTAGTGTAAGAGATTCTATCCAGTTCAAAAGTATCTGTTTTGACTTCGGTGCAAAGAACTTCATCTTCTCGGATACCCTTTTTATCTCTTTTTTGAAATCGAGTTGTTTAAGATAGTATTCAGGCATTGCTATGAACTCTATGGGTGTTTTACTTCTTTCACAAACAGGTGTTCTATGAGTTGTTTTCTCCCTTTTTACAACCAAGCCTGATTTTTCAAGCTCCTCTATTATCTTTTTTCTGGCCTCCTGGACTGTCATACCTTGAAGAAATCCTGAAGCCTCGTTCATTCGACCATCTTCATCTATAGCAAACACTGGTTCTAGATTCATCTCTCTAAAAAACCTCACATCTGTATAGTCACCAAAAGAACACATCATTACAAGACCTGTTCCATGATCCATCTTTGCATAAGGATGTGGTTTAATGGGAACCTCTATGTTATAAAGAGGAACTATAGCTGTTTTACCTTCAAGATGTTGATATCTTTCATCCTGAGGATTGTATATAACCATCTTGCACGCACAAAGCAGTTCGGGTCTTGTCGTTGCTATAACCACTTCTTCGCCTGTCTCTTTAACCTTCCATTTTACATATACAAATTCTGCAGGTAATTGCTTGTATTCTATCTCTGCATCAGCTATGGTGGTTTTACATTCAGGACAATAGTTGTTAACTCTTTTATCTATGTATATAAGGCCCTTTTTCCAAAGTTCTATGAAAGTTGCTTGGGTCAATGCCCTGTAAGAATAAGAATCTGTATAATACATATCACCGGGTTTTTCACCTGGTTGCCATGAATTATAAGAATGACCAAGTTTATAGAAGGATTCAAGAGATTCCATGCTTGATTCTTCTAAGAGCTTCTTACATTTATGTATAAACTCTTCTCTTGGTGTATGTTTAACTGATATACCAAACCTTTTTTCAGCTGCAACCTCTATAGGCAAACCGTTTCTATCAAGACCAAGTGGGAAAAGCACGTTGAAGCCTTGCATCCTCTTGAATCTTGCAATCATGTCCATTATGGTATATGTTGTTGCATGTCCTATGTGTATAGGTGTGTTTACGTAAGGCGGTGGTGTGTCTATAGAAAAAACAGGTCTTTCATCCTCCATCTTGAATGTATACACTCCTTTTTTTCTCCAAGAGCTTCTTATAGGTTCCTCAAAATCTTTACTCCATCTCTTCTCTTTAAGTTTGGGTTCCATTTTATCTACCATTTAAAATCATCCTTGTTAAGGTCCGGATCTGTATAATCTATTTCTTTATCAATTAAATAAGGAAGTATCTCAAATACGCCAAAATTTCTAATCATGTCTATAGAGGGTTTCTTTGACTTAAAAAGTATCTCTGCAAAATGATTAGCTTCCCTGTCCGTTAAAAGGGATGCGGCTATAACAGGGTCTTTAATGTCCTCACATGATGAGAAAAATTCACACAGGTTGTAAAGAACCTTTTCCTGAAGGGACCAATCCATCTTAAAATATATTTCCTCGTACATAAACTTCCTCAATTCATCAAAAAGCTCGAAAGTCTTGCCTTCTGAAAAACTCACCTTGTCCTTAGATAGACTTTCATCCACCAGAGCTTCTACACATTTTTTCACTCTTTCTCTCTGGTTTTTACCAAGTTTTATGGCACAATCAGGAATTTTGTTTTCGTTCAAGTATCCGTATCTAAGAGCATCATTGAGATCAGAAAAGGTATATGCAATCTTATCAGCAAACATAACGACAGAGTATTCTTGTGGTAAGGATTCGTCAGTAAACAGACTTCCTGCGCCCCTGGAATGGTTTAAGATTCCTTCCAAGGTTTCATATGTAAGATTTAAACCCTTGCCTTTTCTTTCTATGTGTTGTGCAATTACAACACTAAAAACATTGTGTTTGAATTCCTTTCCACCAAACTCGGTCAGGATCTTTTCTCCTATGTGTCCGTAGGGTGTATGTCCTATATCATGACCTGCTGCAATAGCCATACAGAGATTCTTATTTAAGCCAAGCTTATCTGCTATGGCAAGTGATATCGCAATAACCTCGTTTGTGTGTGTAAGCCTTGTTCTCACATGAGAATTATCTGGGTCTGATATAACCTGTGTCTTATCAGCGAGTCTTCTATACGCCTTTGATTGAAGAATCTTTTGATAGTCATTGAGAAATGGATCACTTATGATATCATCTTCTATCTCTCTATACCTTCTGCCAAGACTGTGAGTATAAGGTTT
The DNA here is from genome assembly GCA_964409265.1 of uncultured archaeon. Taxonomy (GTDB): domain Archaea; phylum Aenigmatarchaeota; class Aenigmatarchaeia; order QMZP01; family QMZP01; genus CAYPCO01. The sequence goes on from CAYPCO010000007.1 coordinate 8,697, forward strand.
CATGAACTGAAATATTGATGAAAAATTAATAAAATTACTTGTTCATGTTTTTGTCTATGTATCTGTTTATAGATTCTCCCAATTCCTCAAGTGATTTTAAGACGCTCTGATATATATTCATCACTTTTCCATCATTTATGCCTAGCTCTTCTATGTAGTCTCCGAACATCTGTATCGTTCTTCTTCGAAGATAATCAACCCTGTTTTCTGTCTCGTTTTTCAACACTTCAGGACTTATGAAGTCTGGCACCATACTATCAAAAATGGAAAATAATTTTTTAAATTTTAGTACTGCTTTGCTAAATAAACCACTGCCCTTGCTTTTTTTCCGCATACTATACAGGTTCCCAGGGGTTTTTCATTCTTGTCAACCCTGACACCACGGACATCAAGATGGAGTTTCTCTTTAAGGACGTCTGCACATGGCTTACCATTCATATCGACTGAGCAGAAATTCGCCCTAAAGAATCCTCCTAACGAGATCTTTTTCTCAAGATCTTTCATATCTTTAACGTCATGGATCATCTTGGCAAACCATTCATCTGCTTTTTTTACAAGCTTCTTGGTTATATCCTCACCAATTTTCTTTACCATGTTTGAGATTTCGTTCTCTTTGGCTATGAGTTTCTCACCTGTATCTCTTCTTGCCAGGACAGCTTGACCTTTCTCGAGATCTTTTGGACCTATTTCTATCCTTATGGGAACGCCCTTCATTTCCCAATAGTTGAATTTCCAACCAGGTGTGTTTTCTGAGGTATCAACATCGACCCTGATGCCTAACTCTTCAAGGGTCTTCTTTATTTCCATTGCCTTTTGTATAACCTGTTTCTCCTTTCCCTTCATTATTATAGGCACGATTATTACTTGTAGAGGAGCGATCTTGAACGGGAAAACCAAACCCTTATCATCACCGTGTAGGGCGATAACCGAGGCGAACATCCGCCATATAGCAGGACCGTAACATGTTTGCCAAGCAATCTTCTCTTGTTCATCTTTATCGAAAAATCTTATTCCAAATGCCTTTGCGAAGTTTTGTCCAAGGAAATGAGTTGATGGCTGTTGCAAAGCCTTCCCATCAGGCATCAGAGTGTCTGCAGCATAGGTATAAACAGCACCTGCAAACTTATCCCACTCTGGTCTTCGGAAAAACATGAAAGGAATACCAAATTCCTGATGCATAACCTTTTCTGTAATTTCCATATCCTCTTTGACCTGAGCCTCTGCCTCTTCTCTGGTTGCGAAAACATCATGAGCCTCTATCCAGTAGAATTCTCTTCCTCTAATAAAAGGTCTTGTGGCCTTTGTTTCGTATCTCCAGACCTGGCAGGATTGATAAAGCTTTAAAGGCAGATCCCTCCAAGATCTTATCCACTTAGAATACATGGTATACATTGCTGTTTCTGACGTTGGTCTTAATGCTATTTCCTCTGTGAGATCTTTATCACCCGCTTTGGTTATCCAAAAAACCTCTGGTGCAAAACCTTCTACATGTTCAGCCTCTTTGAGAAAATTCTCCTTCGGTATAACTGCTGGAAAGATAACAGGCTTGTGTCCTCTTCTTTCCAACTCTGCCTCGTAAAGTCTATACATCTCTTTCATTGCTATAACAGACCAGGGCCTATGAACAAGGAAGCCTTTTACATTGTATCTGAGATCTGCTAACTCTGCCTTGGATATTACCTCTGAAAACCATTCGGAAAAATTCGATTTAGGTTTCGCTATACCTTCTGATTCACCCATAATAAAAATTTTACTTTAATTATAAAAACCTTCTCAGTATCGCAAAGTTTTCATCTTCGATGTGTCCAAGGTCTTAAACCTTCTGTACGTCCATATTGCTATCATTAGTGCAAGACCTGTTATGGAAAAATCTATGACTATTGAAGTTAGAACCAGTGCCTGAGGTATTGGGTCAACCGATGCTGTCGGAAAGATGCTCATGACCTTTGCAGATAGTATAGGAGGTATGGAAGGTTTTCTGTAACCGGTTGCTATAAGAAAGATGTGCACACCATTACCAAGAATGTTAAGACCTATGATCTTCTTTAAAAGATTTTGTCTAAAGATCATACAGTAAAGTCCTATGCAAACCATGCCCAGACCTGTAAGATAATAAAGAAATTCCATGTTAATCACTGTCGGTTTTGACTATAGTATACCATATAACCAAAAGACCGGAAAATACCATAACCCCTCCTATAACGTTGAAAAATATAAGTGGTCCTCCAGAAAACAATGTGAACGGAACTTCTAAAGGAACAAGAAATCTTCTTAGCAAAAATTCAAAGAGTATGAGGACTATAAGTATAAAACCTGCAGATGACTTGAGTATATCAACTACAGACTCTTTGAGTTCTCTTTCTGTTTTCTCCAAACCATAGGCAAGCGTGTAAAGAATGAATGCTCCAGCAACTATAGATCCACCAGAGAAACTGCCTCCTGGTGTAAGGTGGCCATGAACAATAACATAGATTCCTATAAGTAAGATTAGAGGAAAAAGTATTTTCACCCCTGTCCTTATTATAACATTCATCTTCTCCTCCCAACAAAACCACCAAAACCAAGGGCAAACACCCCAATGGCCGCAGTAAATAGAACCGTTTCCTCACCAAGGGTATCAAATCCTCTAAAATCCCAGACTATGCTTGTAACAACATTGGCTGCCTTGAGAGATTTCCAACCCTCTGTTAAATAGTAATTTGATATCTTTTTTTCGAATGATGAAAAGTCAGGATTCGATATACAGACAAGTATGTAGCTAAAAAATATAACTATACATGCAAAGCCAGTCGCTATCTTGAGTCTGTCTTTCATTCTTTCCTCCCTGTTTTGTGAATTGCAACAAGATAAAAGGCTGTCACAAGACCAGACTCAACCGCAGCTTTCGTTATTGCTATATCTGGTGCGTTGAGTAGTAAAAATATCGTTACAATCGATAGAGAGCATATGGATAAAAAGATCACAGCATTGAGGATATCTCTTGACATGACGGCAATGATAGAAAAACCTATTGCAAGGATCAGGAGTACAAATTCAATAATGACCATATTAATTATTTGCCGTGTAGAACTAATTTATTTAATTCACCGATTATTTTTTGTTATGAAGGTTTTACAAAGAGGAGCAGAAGCAATAATATATCTGAGTAAAAAAGATGGTGAAACTGTTGTTGTAAAGGAAAGGGTAAAGAAGGGTTACAGAATACCTGAGCTTGACATGAGGATAAGACATTTCAGAACAAGAAATGAGGAGAACCTTATGTTAAGAGCGGCGAGAGCTGGTGTGAGTGTTCCTAAGATCTTAGATAGGGATGAATTCAGGATAATTATGGAATATATAGACGGCAGGAAGCTGAAAGATGTGTTTAACACCATGCCAATGGAGGAGAGGATAAAAATCTATGAGCTTTTAGGCGATTCTATTGCAAGAATGCATCAGTTCGGTATAATCCATGGTGATCTCACAACATCCAATTTTATTCTAAAGGGTGACAAGCTCTATGTTATAGACTTCGGACTTGGTAGATTCTCAAAAAGAATAGAGGACCAAGCAACAGATATCTATCTTCTTTATGAAGCAATAAAAGCGGCACACTTTATTTATTTAAACGAGGCTTGGCAAAACATTTTAAATGTTTATAAACAAAAATATTCAAACTCTAAAGAGGTTCTTGAAAGAGTCGAAAAAATAAGCAAGAGGAGACGATATAAAGGTGGATAATATGACCGAGGAGACAAAGGAAACCCCTGCAGAGGAGACGGTGATCGAAGAGAAGAAAGAGGAAAAGAAGGGATGGATTCCCAAGACAAAACTCGGCAAAGAGATTCTTAAAGGTAAGTATAAAAGCATAGAGGATGTTTTGAAATCTGGTGAACTTATCCTCGAACCTGGAATAGTAGATTATCTTGTTCCTGAATTGAAACATGAAATAATTTACATAGGAGGTTCTCCCGGAAAAGGTGGTGGTATAAGGAGGACCGCAACTCGAAGAACTGTAAGAATGCATAAATCAGGTAGAAGATTTAAACTAACCTCATTGGTTGTTGTTGGTAACGAAAATGGTGTTGTAGGTGTTGGCAAGGCATCATCTAACGAACACAGACTTGCGATAGAAAAAGCTATAGAGCAAGCAAAACTTAATGTGATTTTAGTTAAGAGGGGTTGTGGTTCTTGGGAATGTGGTTGCGGTCTGGAGCATTCCATACCATTTAGAACAGAAGGAAAATGTGGTTCTGTCAGAGTTACACTTTATCCTGCTCCTGTTGGTGTAGGAATAGTTGCAAATGAACCGTCAAAGCAGATATTATCACTTGCAGGAGTTAAGGACATATGGGTTAAAGTTTTTGGTCAAACGGAAACTAGAATAAATTTGATATATGCTATTTTTGATGCGCTTAAAAACTTAAGCAGAGTTAAAGGTGACTTATAATGGATCTTTACGCAGTAGTAAGGATAAGAGGCAGGGTAGGTGTTGATGCTAGGATAAGAGATACTTTGAAACTTCTTAGATTGGAAAGACCAAATCACTGCGTGGTTGTGCCTAAAAATCCTAGTTATGAAGGCATGTTGAAAAAGGCACAAAACTATGTAACATGGGGTGAAATATCAGAAGATATGCTTAAGAAACTCGTTTTCAAACGTGGTAGATATGAAGGTGATAAGAGATTGGGAAGGGATGAAGCTGAAAAGATAGCGAAGATCATTCTTGAGAAGGGGATGAAAGCAGCTCCTATTAAGCCAGTATTTAGGCTATCTCCCCCATCTGGTGGGTATAAATCCGTAAAGCTTCTTTATCCCAAAGGGGATGCTGGGTACAGAGGAGAAAAGATAAATGATCTTCTCAAAAGGATGATCTAAATGATTTTATTTTTCGATTTTGATGGAACAATCATAGATGATAAAGATGCTGTTATTCATGCGTTTATTAAGACATTGGATAGGTTCGGTTTTTCTATAACAGAAAATGACATGAAACCTGTCCTTGGAGATACAATGGAAAATATATTTGATGCGCTTATTCCTAAAAGTGTAATAAAGAAAAAACTTGTAAAGGAAGCTATAGAGTATATGGAATGGTACGTCACAAACGAGGGTTATAAAAGAATAAAACCATGTGAAGGTATTGATGTGATCAAAACATTAAAAGAAAAATGGAAACTGTATCAAAAGCTTTCAGCACATTCGCCGCCTTTGCTC
>CAYPCO010000008.1:0-13769 GCA_964409265.1 uncultured archaeon
TAAAAGATGTTTTGACCTAAGAACCTCCTTGACAACAGACTTTGCATCATCAAAGAATTTCATAAGAAGGGGCTTTTCTTTGTGTACTCTGTAGTTTTCATAAACGGATTCTATGATCCTTTCTGGCAGATCGATTTTACAAACACGACTCGGTTTTATTAGATCGGGGTTAAGTTCTATGTTAACAACTACGGGTTCCGGTTTTCTTGTTATATCTATTCTTGCAATCTGTGTTTCTATCGCTCTTGCCGCGTCTATGGCCAGTTGCTCAGCCTCTATGTCTATTTTGCATGTCTTTAGCTCACCTTTAGAGAATATAATATCCGATTCCTTCGTCTTTTTCTTTACGCATGTAATAATATTTGGTTCAGCAAAGTAAACCGAAACAAGATTCTTTATACAATCCTCTATCAGGACATGATGCCCAAGATTTATTATCGCTTCTGCGATATTCTTACCTTCGTTATAGTTCTTTACCAAAATGCCCGTCTTCTTTTCAGGTGATCTTATTATAACAGGATAATCTATGGTTTCAAGGATTCTCTCTGCGCTTTTTACAGAACCAGTCATGTGCATATTTATTGTAGGTATACCACGTTTTCTCAAAACAGTTAAAAGAAAAAACCTTTCATTGGCTATGAGATAGCTTATAGGTTTAACGGGCATGAATCTATCTTCTGGAAACAATGAAAGCAATTGATACGCAAAAGAGTAATGTTTCTTTGGTATTCTTGGTAGAATCACCTCGAATTTAAACATATCCGTTGTTCTATAGGTTATCGAAAACTCATCTTTCAGGCCTATACCTATCCTGTTTATAGGAACGAAAAAAACAGATTCAAACTTTTTCTTCGCCTCTTCTAAAAGCCTCAGATCACTCTCGTTTTTTTCGTAACCAAGTATGCACAATGACATAATATCACAGCGCATGAGCGCAACAAATAATGGATGTATCACTGAATTAAATATTTTTCGGTAATGATTTCTTAATAACTTTTGATATCTTTCCTGCAGGATCGTGCCTAAAAAAATAGAGATGTGAAGAACATTTACAGTCGGTACAACCAAACCCACGGATCTCCGAATCCGAGATATCTCGAACAATCTTGCTTACAAGACATTCGATTCTTCTTTTAGACGGAATTCTTATGACATCTGTTATTTTCGCGTGTTGCAAAAACCAGTCTATATGCCACCTTAACTTCTTCTTGTCCGATAGATGTCTGAGTATCCTTTTATCGAGACCACCCATAGCAGAACCCACATAGCAATAGTAACCCGGCTTGAATTTAATCGTTCCTAGAGAGCCTATTCTTATGCTTACGTTACGACTAAGATATATTACCAGACAGTACGCACCTTTTTCTTCCATAGTCACACATGTCTTTAACAGGACATTCTTCACACTTCGGATTTATAGGCCTGCATATGGTTTGTCCGAATCTTACAAAGAGTATGTTAAACTTCTTCCATATGTTTCTTGGCAGAATCTTCATAAGCCCCTTTTCTGTTTCTTCCGGTGTTCTTGTTTTAACCAATCCCAACCTGTTAGATATTCTGTGTACATGTGTATCAACAGGTATTGCGTCACCACCAAAACCATAGACTACAACACAGTTAGCGGTTTTTCTTCCAACACCAGGGAGTTTTAATAATTCGTTTATATCTCGAGGAACCCTGCCTTCATATCTTTCAAGAAGGATTCTACTAATCTTCTTTATTCTTCTTGCCTTTTCTTTGTAAAAACCACTGGGTTTTATAAGCCTTTCTATATCTTTTGTTCTAGCCTTTGCAATTTCCTTCACATCTTTGAATTTAGAGAACAACCTTTCAGATGCAACCCTTGTGTTTTCATCTCTTGTCCTCTGAGATATAACTGTTGTTATAAGGACTCTGTAAGGGTCTCCGAGATTCAATTTATATCTAATTGCACTTTCAAGTCGTTTTACAATCCTAACTACTTCTTCTTTTTCTTTTTTGTTGATTTTTTCTTGGTGGTCTTTTTCTTCGTTGCCTTCTTCTTTGTTTTTGTTGATTTCTTTCCACATTTTCTCTTTGCAGCCATCGAGTTCACCCTCCTTCATTTGATATAAAATAATTCTTTCGACTCTGTATTTATTTCTTTACTCTTCTATCCTAGGAGCAAGAATAAACCTAAGTTGCAATTTATCTGGAAGTGTGAACTCCATTCTCATTGGATAGTCCGTCCCAAACTCTATTACTGCTTGTTTTGACAGTTTTCCAACCTTTATCATCTTTTTGAGATATTCCAGAGGATACCTTGCTCTTATCTTCTCACTTGTATCTATCTTGACACCATCGTTTCCCTTAACCTCGAGCTCTGTCGAAGTCACATCCCCTTTAGAATATATCCTGAAACACTCAGGATCTGCTTCAAAAACTACAGAATCTCCAACAATCTCAGCGTCAGATATCCCGTCTTCTAGAAGGTTAGAGCTCACTTCAACCCTGCCTTTAAACTTTAACTGATCTATAGGCGGACTTTCCATCTTCACATCAAGCAATGGTATCTCAAAGACCCTTTTGCTATCACCTTCAACAACTACTCTGAGTCTGCTGTTATCTTCAGACGGTTCAAGGGTTATCTTTTCACCACCCTTGATTCTTTTTAGTATGCTCGCGAATCTTGAAAGATTTAATCCAATAGTGGTTGTAGAGTCAACCTCAAACTTTTCAAAAGCACTTGCTGGAAGTTTAAAATCAACAACAGAAACCATTGTTCTATCCGGGCAAAGAAGACTCATACCATTTTTGTCTATGGTGAAAACACCTTCATCAATTATCTCCGCTATTATTGGTATCGTGTTTTTTAGAAGCTCTGTATCCGACAATGTTATCTTGAACATCCCTCATCACCACTTAAAATTTAACCTCATCACATAAATTCTTTTTGTATATCCTGAACCTTTTTATAAAGTTCAGGGTCAAGCCTTGACATATCCTGAACTATTTCTCCCATCAACTCAAACCCATTTTCAAGTGGGATAACTCTCCCAAAGACCCTTACGAATTGATTGGGCTTCACATCCACAGGAGAATCAAATATAACCGTTATTCTTCCAGAACCGTCGTCAATAACAAGCTTATCTTCTGATTTGTCTATAACAGTTCCTGTAATCCTAACGCGCATATCCTCTGGTCTTATCTCTGATATCTTTCTTTCAACACAGGGAAGTCTTCTCCTAAAGGTTGTTTCTTCCTCTCCACTTATATAGTTGTCCAATGCCATTAATTCAAATTGAATTTATAAATTTAAAACTATTAGAAATCCTTATGAAAATCTCATTTCCAACATTAGAACCAGATAAAAAGGTAAGCATTCATGGTTGGATCTCTCAAATAAGGGATCTTGGTGGTATAAAGTTCTTTCTTCTCAGGAATCGTGACGGTATAGTTCAAATCACGCTCAAGAAGGGTGTTATTAACGATAAGTTAATAGATATGCTTTCAGAGTTTCATCGTGAGGATTGTGTCATAGTTGATGGCGTGGTAAAAAAGTCCAACCAAGCACCTGGAGGAATAGAGATATTTCCCGAAGCAATAACACTTGTTGCCAGAGCCGAGACACCGCTTCCACTTGAAACCAGCGACAAAATAGTTTCAGGTCAAGATAAAAGATTCGATTTCAGATACATCGATGTAAGAAACCCTAAGGTTATGTCAATATTTAAGATAAAGAGTGTTATGTTTTCTAAACTTAGAGAATATTTTTTGAACAGGGGTTTTATAGAGGTTCACACTCCAGTAATACAGGCAGCCGGCGCAGAAGGAGGTGCAACACTTTTTCCAATAGTTTACTACAATCGTGAGGCGTTTCTAAGACAATCACCACAACTTTACAAGCAGATGCTCATGGCTTCTGGTATGGATAAGGTCTTTGAGATTGGTCAAGTCTTTAGGGCAGAAAAGTTTCACACCAGAAGACACGTTTCTGAATACGTGTCAGTAGATGCAGAGGTTGCTTGGATAGAATCCGAAGATGATGTGATGAAGGTTGCTGAAGAGATGATCCACTATACACTAAAAGGTATAAAAGATGAATGCAAGGAAGACCTCGATATCCTCGAAGCTAAGCTTAACGTTCCCGAGCTGCCTTTCAAAAGAGTAACATACGAAGATGCCGTAAAACTTCTTAACAAACAAGGTATAGAGATAGATCCTGGTGATGATATGGGTGACGCGGAGGAAAGAATTCTAGGGGAGGTCCTAGAAAGAAAGGGATATGAATGGTATTTCATATGGAAGTATCCATCTAAAATAAAACCGTTCTACATAATGATGGATGGTGACGTATCGAGAGGTATGGATCTTGATTTTAAAGGCATGGAGATGGCTTCAGGAGGACAGAGAGAACATAGATATGAAGTTTTGGTCAAGGTCATGAAAGAAAAGAAACTCGATCCGCACAAGTTTGAGTTCTACCTCAACGCTTTTAGATACGGCATGCCACCCCATGGTGGTTTTGGTCTTGGTTCAGAAAGACTTTTACAACAAATCCTTGGTCTTGAAAACATAAAAGAAGCGATTCTTTTCCCCAGAACACCTGAAAGACTTGTTCCGTGATTTTTAAGTTCCAAAAAACAAGAATCAAACATGAAGGCACAGATGTTTGTTATAACACTTGTTTTTCTTGTTGGTTTGGTTTTTGTTGTGTTACAGAGTCTTGTTAGTGATGTTCAACCAGATTTGTCAAAACCCCTGGGTGAAAACGACTATTACGTTATGAAGAATATAAAAGATGTCGTAAACAAAACCCTTCAGTTTAGTGAAACATGTTCTGATGCTGAAAAGAACCTTGGTGAGCTTGTGTCAAAGCTAAACCGAGAGATACTTCAGGGTGGTTATCTTGTTTACATCGAGTATATATTAGATTGCTCTAACTGGAATAATCAACCACCAAACCCACCACCGTTAATCACAACTATAAAAGTTACTAGCAAGTTCTCTGAGCTTACTGGAACCTTCGAATTTTATAAATAGTTTTATAAACCACAGAGGACAAAAATCTAATATGAGAGGCGCAATACAACTGAGCCTTGGTTTTATTGTTGCTGTTGTTTTTGCTATAGTTCTTTTGAGCCTTGCCATTACATGGCTGCAGGGTATAATAGGAGGAATCTCGGGTCTTACAGAGAATTTGATACAGGAATCACATGAAAAGCTCAGAGAAACCTTCGAACAAACGGATTCAACATTTGCTATATGGCCAAGTAGATACGAACTCTCAAGAGGAGGAATCCTCAAGATGTCTGCTGGTATAAAGAACAACGCTGATGATGGTCAGAATCATAAGTTTGTTATAAATGTTATACCAACTGGTGCAAGCACAAGCATATGCCCTGAAGGTGATGTGGAGCTGTGCACTGCTCCTGGTAGCGGCTCTCTTAAAGAATACATGCAGAAATGGGCTACATGGACAAAATCACCGACAACAATAATGATAAATCATATAGGCTATAATCAGATAACCATAAAAGTTCCTTCAAATGCAAGATCAGGAACATACATCTTTAACGTGGTTGCATGTATAGATTATGATAAATACGATGAGTGCACACTCGAAACCCTGAACTGGGGAGGTAGTGCACAACCACTTACCATTATAGTAAAGTAATATAATCGCTGCTCAAATATTTTAATTATGAATGTTGGTATGGTTTTTGCAATGATATTTACGCTTTTAGTTATAGGTTTCCTTCTGGTTTTTGGTTCAGGGCAGATATCTAAGATGTTTGGCCTTAGCTACGAGGCACAGGTCCAAAAGACCATAAAGGATATAGAAAAAAAGGTCCAGGATTTGTATACGCTTTCTGAAGGTTCGACACTGCCTTATAACCTTGCCTTGCCGCAGGGAACAAAGATATGTTTTGTTAACCCAGAAGATCCATCACCCAGATTCTATTCTGATCCGGTAGAAACCTGGGATCCTGATCGTTGGGAACAAGATATGATAAAATCTAAAGGGTACAACATCTGGTATTATCTTCCAAACAGCGATGCTGGTTATGGTTACACGATAAATCATCTTAGACCAGCAAGGGATAGTTTTTGCTCGAAGTTTGGAAGAAGAGTGTTTTTTATCAACGCTGGTCTCTGGGTTGAGGTTGAACCATCTAGGTAATATCATGATAGAGGTCTACAGGATATTTCAATTGATATTTGGTGTAATAGTCTCATTTTTCATCCTTTACTTTCTCATACAATACACAAGTAACTATGCTGGTTTCCAAGGAAATGTGTTAAAGACAGACATACTCAAAAGCTTCAGGGATGAGGTCAGTGATGTTTATACCACAGGCGTTTACACGAATTTTACACTCTTTTCAAGATATGATTTTTCATCATGTGCGATAAACACAACAGTTCATGGTGTGCCTGAAATTGTATGTGATTTTGCAGTCAGCGGGATTCCTATAACAACCCCTCTTCTACTCTGTCCTGGAAAAAGAGTTTTTCTATGGCGTGATAGTGTCGATCTAGGTTGGTATAAACTGTTCTATGTTCAGGCAGTTCCTGACATAACTCTGATTTTTGTTCCAATGGACGATAGTGACGAGGTATGGAATCTAATGAGGACATTGGTTTCACATCTTCCAGACACGTCCGATCCAAGAATAACGGTTAATATTAAATACGATTTTTGTGACGGCGAACCTCTTAAGGTCTGTGGTGGTTCTAGTTGTGAAAAAGAAGATTTTTTAAAGGTCATCGAAAATGTAAGAGCGCCTTCTTTGAGAAAATGCGAACATGTACCACAGAAAGGCAGGGTTATCACTTTCTCAAAGTCATGTGAATCCTTTGAAGGTATATGTATAGAACCACCTCTGATGAGCGGTGTGGGTAATGCTTATATTTCAGGAACACGTAGAGTTTTTGTTTACAAAGATCCAATAGATCTCATAGCACTTATAATAGGTTATACAAAAAAAGATGTGTTCGGAATTACACGTGCTGAAAGAGTTTTTGATTATAAAAACAAATTCTTTAGCGAAATGATATCAAAAGCAGCAAGGATATCATCAGAAAGAATGAAACTCATCGAGAATTTTGTTCCAGGACAGGATGAGTGCGAGGCAAATCCGGGTCTAAAAAATTGCTACTGTAAAGATGTTTACAGAGAGCTTTCTGATGTTTTACACACCGTTTCCCAGATCGCAGACTCAGATTACAATTCCTTTCAGGACATGGTAAAGCTTTCCGAGACCCTTTCACATGCAAACGAACTCTATCAAGTGTTGATTGAAAGAGGATGTGAATATGAGGTTTAAGTCACAATCGAATTTGATGGAATATCTCTTGCTAACATTTTTTGTGGTATTCATAATAGTAGCACTGATACTCTTCATAACATGGTGGCAGGTCACACAACTTGGTATGAAGAAATCCCAAGAGATTGAAGATCGGGCTTTGAGTCTAACAAAGGAAATACTCATAAATGGTTTTTTTGTTAAAGAGGAATCTGTATTTGATGATGGTAAACTCACAGCAGCAAATACGACCATAAAGTGTGAAGAACTTAAACATATTCTCGGAGAGGGTTGGTTCATGAAAATCAAAACGTTGGATGAAAGCGTTATACCCTGCAATGAGGACAACTATCCAGATTGTAATTATTGGGAATTCTGTGTTCAAGATAATCCTGCCTCTATATATGCAATACCAGTTAACATATACAGGAGGGTTCAAGACAGATACGACCTTGGTGTTCTTTACGTCGGTGTTTACTATGAAAAGACATAAGGCTCAGACATCAGCTATACTTATAGTCCTTGTGATAGTGATATTCATAGGGGTTGCTGTCACCCTTCTGCAACTGGCCAAGACCGTTAGCAAGGAGGAATATATAAATCTATACACGGGGAACCTTCTGAGATCCGTTCTGAAAACAGATACCGATCATACACAGCCAGAGTGTAGAAAGGTTTCAGATCTTCTGGCATGTGCCTTTTTTACACCAACCTATAGATGCTCTCCAGAAGAACCACCATGTTTAGAGCTTGCTAATGAAACCATTACGAACTACATGTCCAAATTTGACATGATAAGAAAGAATTTCAACTACCTCTTTAAGGTTGAATCCGAGGGATTTATAGCAGCAACAGATTCCGGAATAATCGATATAAAGATAGGTGATGAAAGACTTGACATAAGGAGAGGTGATTCTCTTTGCCGAAAGCAGAGATGTTGGACAGCCAATGATGTAATACAAAGAACAGACAGTGGCGAGCAGTATATCTTAAAGGTTCAGCTGATAATCTCCAAGAGATGATAAGTCTTCTAACTTTCGGTGCACTTTCAGATATATTACAGGACCTTAGCTGTTACAGTTGCATTGAAAGAACGGAGACTTATACCGAACACGATAAAAGGCAGATGGACTCAAATAAATAATATATAATTGCATGGGTAAATTAAAATTATATGAGTAAGGGCCAGGTAGAATTTATAATAATTGTTGGTCTTCTTATTGTTGTAAGTGTTGTGGTGTTCTATGCGTATCAAAGTGGTCTGATAGGAAAATCGCCTGTACCCTCTAACATAGCGGAGCAACAAAGAACTGTAAAATCTTCTTTGGAAAATTTTATAAGAAATGCTGCTTTGGAAACCATAAGAACACTTGCCACCAATGGTGGTTACCTTAGCAGCGATGCCTTCGAGCTTGGGTCTGTGAAATTCAATGGGAAGGATGTTCCTTACTGGCAAAAAAATGGTGTGGTTAATTATCCTGATATAAAGAGCAATTTTGTGAAAGGAGTCACAGACTATCTTAACGAAAATCGAGAGTATCTATCATCAGCTCTTGGTTCTAACATAACCCTTGGAGAAGCATCGGTTTCGGCTGAATTCTTGAATGACAGGATAATTCTAAGAGTTAACATGCCAACCACTGTTAAGGGATATCCTATTCAGCAACCATACATAGTTGAAGTCAATACAAAGTTTGGCAAGCTTGTGGATTTCTCAACAAAGTTCGTAAATTATGCTACTAACACAAGACCTTTTGAGTATCATACACTCTCCACCATGCTTTTATCACCTATGGAAAACGGTGTGAGTGTAATCCCGATATATATCGCTCTGATGGATTGTGGAAGCTACGTATTCAAAAGTTGGAACGATGTAAAACCAGAACTCGAGCATGCAATTGCTGTTACTCTGGCTCAAACCTATATGCCAGGAAAAGCACCGGTGAATATGCTCAAGAAGAGCGGATATCCTAAGTATACATTAACAAGCATAGATGGAAACACATATTCAGATATCGATGTCAAGTTTTATCTACCAGATGATTTTGAACTAACCAGGGAGACCTTTAAAATGACACCAGACCCGATCAGCGCTTTTGCAAAACCAGTTCCCTTTGCTGGGGTCTGTGTCTCCGATCCTGTGTATGTTAATTACTATCTCACCTATCCCGTTGTTGTTAGAGCATCGGATGGAACGAGTAATCTACAATTCGCTTTTCAGGTATACATAAACAACAATCAACCGGGTGATTGGTCAACTATCACCACAGTAGAGACAGATACCCATGCAATGTTGTGTTCGAACCCAAGTTGTTATGTAGATATGACTGTAAAATCATCATCAGGACAACCAATAAGTATGGCATCGGTAAGCTTTATGAACTGTCCTCTTGGAGTGACAGATGAGAATGGAAGAATAGCAGGTCCTGCACCATGTGGTGCGGGTAAACTCGAGATTATAAAAAACGGTTACGGTGCATATAAAGAAATGAAAACTTCCGATGAGCTTACGGGAGAAGTAACCCTTTACAAGAGACCAACTGTAAATTTTGTTCCTTATGAAGTCAGTGTTCAGGAGTGGAGTGATGGCAAACACGTGATATACTATGGCGAGGATTACATAAGACCGGTAACGGACAAGATGGTTTATTTAGCATTCTATCCAAAAGAGAATCCATTCAAGGATAGAGTATTACCAATAGAGGTTTATCTTGATTCCTCAGGAACAACAACTGATGTTTTGCCTGCAGGTGAATATATGGCTTCAGGATATCTCATGAGTCAGGATTTCACGACCATGTATGGTGGATTCGTTGCTGATGTTGTGATAGAAGAAGACATGGATGGTAAAGATGTTTATGTATACATCCCGGTCTCTCCAGAGTTTGAGGAACTCACCAATCAGACCGAGATAGGAGAGAAGATGATCGAACTGACCAATGTTCTGTATGAGTGTGGAATCCTTTCCCTGTCAGAAACACCGTATGAACAGGAGGAGATGTGTGTAGTATGAGATGGGATAAACTTTGCCTAGGAATCGTTGCAATTCTTGTTTCATATTTAGTTGCATCGCTTCCTTTGGTTGTTGCGACCAATGTTAACATAATATTCAATGGCAATGTTCAAGCAACTGCTGAGTATAATCAAGACAATCTCGTAAATAAGATAATATATGTTACTCATGACCCTTCGGATATATCCTGGGCAAACCCAAGAGTTGTTTTAACCTTAAGCAGCGCGAGTCTGGCACATAGTATAAGAAAGATATATGTCTACAAGTGTGGTGGTTTATCACCAGTAGATTGTGTAAGAACAGAACCACAGGTCTTCGACGAATGGGTGGATACAGAGTTTGCATGGAGAGATATCTCACAGCAGACAGGACCATCAAGATACCCACAGGTTGCCAATCTTCTGATATTTGTTAAACTTGAAGATATGAACGGTAAGACAAGTTGGATAGGTTTCTGGGAACAGATAACACGAACGAATTACAACATATTCAGTGTTTATAGTAATCAGATAGATCAAATAGATGTTTATGCTAAATCTCAGGACCTAATAGAACCGATAAGGATATTTATAGAGAATAAGGTAATGATTCCATTCAACTGGCTTGAAAGGGTTGTTTTCAACGATGCAACAACCCTGTACGCTGTCGGTGCGTCAGAATCTGAGATAGAGACGCCACAGTTTCAGACCGCGCAGCCATCATCAAACGATATAACAGCAATAAGCAAGGATTACTACTTTATCCTGCCTTATACACTTAATGGTCTTAATGCACCCATAACTCTAAATCTAAATCCGTCCTTCAGTTGTGGTGATGGTGTCTGTGAGTATGATCTTGGTGAGACTGAAACAACATGCTGCTATGATTGTGGTTGTTCAAACGATTACTATTGTGATGCTCCGCAGGATGACCCCATATCAGGAAGGTGTAAAGATCCAGACGAGATATACATATCAAGTGTGACAAGCTCAACGGATAAGATCAGTGAATGCTCGGGTCTTGTTTTCATAAACATCTCCATCAATATGAACTCCGCACCGGTTAGTGTTTCAAGGGTTTCCGGAAGCATAACATTTGGAGATTCTTCCTACCCGATGTCCTGTTCGGGTGGACCGTTGAGTTATGATTGCAGGGTTAGAATACCGTCCCCTATCGGTTGCGGTACTGGAAGCTACAACATAGGTTCAGGACATGTCAATCTTACGATTGAATATTATGACGGTCCAACTCTGGTTTCGAAGAGTTTAAGTAAGGATTTCTCAGAGCTTTACGTTGAATTCGATTGTGGATGCCCTGAAGGCAGGTATTGTGATACAGGAAGCCATGAGTGTGAATCTGAAGATGCGATCACACTCGGTATAACAAACCTGACATCCTATCTTGACAATTACAGACCAGGTGATACCATAAATCTCACAGCGAAGATATTCAACCCACCCACAGGTTTGGTCTTGGTGAGTACGAGTGCTTCTTTAAATCTAAGTGGTGGTCATGTATCTCCCGGAACACCACAATGTGTTGGTCCAACCACGGATTATGAGTATTTCTGCAGGATTCCGTTCCAGATAGAGGATTATAGTGATCAGAAGAGTTACACGTTCCAACCAAATACTTTAACATTTACCATAACCTATAATGACGGAGCTGTCGCAAAGACAAAAACCCTTTCTACAGGTTTTGGACCGATAAGCATACCTTCACAATTCTGTGGCGACGGAAGCTGTAACATGGGTGAAACCCAAGATAGTTGTTGTTACGATTGTGGCTGTCCGAGTGATGAACAATTCTGTGATGTTGTTTCAGGATGTGTAGATATAGATTCTGTTCAACTTTCTGTTGATGTTGTCACACCAAAAACCTTTAAGGATTGCAGAGTTTCACACCTACTCAACCTAACCTTGGGAATAGCCAATTCCCCCTATCATATAAAGATAAACCGCGCCGTTCATTACATAGATGATAAACCAAGTGGATGGTCTGTTCAGTGCGATGACGTTCTGTTCGGTGTGGTTAATTGTTATCTTACCATACCACCCATAGAGAACTGCTCACTTCCTTATTATGAGATAGGACCGAACAGCATCGAATTGCAGGTGACATTCCCTGATGGATCAAAGCCAACACCTATAACCAAGACTTTAAAGGCAGATTTTGACAATGTACAAATAATTCCAACCTATCACTGTGGTGATGGCGTCTGTGAAAGTGACTTGCTTGAAAACGCCTCTAACTGTTGTATAGATTGTCCCTGTGAAAGTGATGCATCCTTTGGTGAAGACTATTACTGCAATTACGATCCTGTTCTAGATCCAACGGGAACATGTATGTCCAAGGAAAACATAACCCTTGTTATAGATTCACCGACAAGCCCTGTAACACTTTCGAGTTGTGAGATTCATAACAAGGTCAGCGTCTTGGCTCACGTGGAGAATCAGCCTTACTCAATGAGGGTTAAAGGCGTTTACGGTGTGTTGAACGGATCAGGAACCGCTAACATAAGATGCAGAGAGATAGATACAGGTTTTGCGTCAAATCTGACCTATAACTGCACCATAA
Source organism: uncultured archaeon (assembly GCA_964409265.1). GTDB lineage: Archaea > Aenigmatarchaeota > Aenigmatarchaeia > QMZP01 > QMZP01 > CAYPCO01. The sequence goes on from CAYPCO010000008.1 coordinate 12,838, forward strand.
GAATAGATTCCATACCAGAGTGTACACAAGGTGGCGTCTATGTTTACGAGCCCAATTCACTTTCCATGCTGATAACCTTTAAGAACGGCAAGAATGTGAACGAGATAAAGGCCCTCACCGCTTCGATACCAACCATAACCATAAAGCAAAAGATAAGAACGATCTATGATATAACTCAAGAAACGATGAGGCAGTTAGAGGATTCCTTGGATAAGATGATGGATATTGCCGATAAAATGATAGATGCAATTGAAAGATGCGTAAAACTTCAGATGGCTGCTGCCATAATAGGATTTATGCTTACCATTGCTGGAGTACTAGTAGGAGGGTTCGCCATAAAATCAGCTGATAAGGCTATCAAGTTTAACACCGAAGCAGCAAAGGATTTTGCAAAGGTAGGAGCTATGATTGGTAGCAGCCTACAGTCAAGCATCAAAGCCATGTGCGATTCACTTCAGAAGAAATATGAGATACAGATGGATATCGAAAGGCTTCAGATGCAAAGGATAAAGGCACAGATGTGTCTTGATATGTATCAACACGATATTGATACGGGTCTGTGCAAGGGCAGAGAGCAATCATGTTTCAGCCAGATAGCGAGCTGTATAGACTCCTTTGGAAGCGCAGCAACAAGCATAACATCGAGTATATCAAAGAAAGCTGGTGAAATCTCCCAGGGCTTTGTGGATGCGAGCGCCAAGCTCGTGGATACCATCGAGCAGTTCGGAGAGCTCTTCCCCTCAGCCGAGGAGTTCTACGTGCTGCAGGGACCAAGAGGCTCTGACATCGACTATGTGACAGGGAAGAAGATATGCAGCCACAGCGGAACGAAGGACAATCCACGAGCGGAGAATATTCCAGACAGATGTAAAGACAATATGATAAGGTTCGTGGTAAGCAAGACTCACGGCTGCAGTTATCCAAGGGTCATG
>CAYPCO010000009.1:0-12317 GCA_964409265.1 uncultured archaeon
TTATGCTTCTTATTTTTGGATTCTTTCTGGGAAGTGAAACTCTAAGATTAATGAGTTTCTTGTTCTCAACAAAATGATAGATGAGTTCTATTTTTTTACCAGTGTCCATACCCGAGATAAATGATATCCTATAGACTCCTTTCTCTTTCAAAGCCTTAACGGTTTTGAAAAATCTCCTTTTATCAACGTTTATCCACTCATCAGAACTCATAAAAATATTTAAGAAGCAGGCGTTTTTATAACTTCTACTTTTATAACCTCAGATATTCTTACAGGATATATCTTACTACACTCTTTCTTAACCTTTGCTTGCAATGCACCGCTTACGATGGCTTTTACAAAATCATTTATTTCTGAGTTCTTGGCAAAATTCTCAATTATCTCTATGGTCTTCTTTCTCACGGTGGTTTGTATAGTTGTTGTTGTGTTTCTGTTGAGTATTACATACATCGTAATCTGAAGTTTCCAACCATCCTTTGTATTGACGTACTGTATAATTTCTGTTTTCTGTGTTCTCTTCCTAACCATTCTGAAAACATGATCTCTCGTGCATTCAAACCCATTAAATCTGGTATACACTGTCTTGCCGGATATATCTGTCAGCTTGAAGATAAGTTTCATGTAGTATTTCTTCTGATCATTTAAAAGCTCAGCAACACTCACCTCTATATTTCTTCCTATAACTGATTTCGGATCCGTAGCAGGAGTTTCCGCAAGGAAGACTTCATTAAACATCTTAGGAGCTAAAATAGCGAACCAGTCCTTGCCCTTCCATTTTTTGGATGGAATTTTCTTTATTTCCTGTTTCTCCTCCTTCTTCTCTTCCACTTCCACTGGAATATCCTTCACCCTTTGCTGGCCCATCCTTATCATCTCCTGAGCTAATTAATTCTTCTTGATTATCAGTATTTATATATCTTTCTCTTTTAAGAATTCTTTCAACCATCTCTATGAATCTTGATTCGTTTTCTCTCGATATAAACGCTCCTGCTGCTCCTTTGTGTCCACCTCCTTCACCACCCATCTCATTGATGATTTTCGTTATAATCTCTTGAAGGCTTAGTCCATTGTTTACCAGAAAATCGGAGGCTCTCGCGCTTACTTTAATTCTACCATCTTCAGTATATGACAGAGCAAACATCGGTTTCTTTTCAGAAAACATACCGGATTTGTAAAGTATTGATGCAACATTTGAAATTAAGTGTTCTGGAATGTTTTCTCTACCCAAAATATAAACAGCATGATCCGTCTCCTTTATGATATCCTTGTTATTCTCAATCCAAGATAGTATCCTGCCTATCTCTCTCCTATAATTAAGAAGAACTTCTCTAACCTCATCAAAAACCTCAGATATGTTAAGACATAACATAACACCCAGATATCCTTTATCCATTTTACCACATGAATTCAACATAGTTGCAAATTCACTTGCATCTCTGAATTCTTGGATTCTATCAACAAGTTCATAGATATCACCAAAAATCCACTCTGGGTTTTCTTCATTATTTCTAATCCTCTCTTTTATTATGGCTGTTGCCAATTTCTTCTGTTCTTCATTCGTGAGATCTGAAAGAGTTCTCCACTCGTCTCCCTTTTTTAGTTCTATACCTATTTCTTGAAGAAGATGAACACTTGCTGATTCTGATCCAGATATTCCAGGAATATAAGGATCAACGGAATATTCTAATGCTTTATGTATGGGTCTTGTATATCTTCCCCATAATCTCAAACCTGTCTCTACCTTGATTTTGCCAGACATCTGAGCATCCTTAAGGATCTCCCTGTTAAGACCAGAAAGTCCCCAATTCTCTTCTATAGATCCTGTTTGAGCATCCCCAACAGCTCCAACAACAGCAAGTTCGCTAAGATCTACATTTTCGGAGGAAACTGCTCTTGCAAAAAGATATGTCACACCAGAACCAGATATATTACCATCGATGCCTAATTTTATCGGATTTATAAGAAAAAATCTTTCTTTATTTTCTGGTCTTATATCGCCTTGAATTTCGTGATGATCACATATTACAACAATGGATTTTTCATCAAGGAGGTATTTCTGTATATCTTCTACATGGCCTGAACCAAGATCAGTAAAGATTATGAATTGATTTCCTTCTTCACCCAACTTCCTTATATATTCTTCTGTAAGTTGATTGATAATCGATAGATGAAAAGGTTTATCCTCTCTCGTTAGCATTTTTAAGATTATAGAAGCTGAGCATATGCCATCGGCATCATAGTGAGAAACAACTCTTATTTTGCCTTCATAAAGCTTCAGTATATTGGCTGCCTTTTTTATTTCTGAGATCAGAGATTCAAGTTTATCTTCCATTTTATTCTACCTAAAGCAGAAAGTAAAGTTACCTTAATTTTTTGAAGAGATTATTTTTATTTTTGAGGGTACCAGAAACTCGCTATCATCTCTAGGTAACAAAAAGTATTTAAATACATAGGTAATAGAGTTATGTATGTCTGAAAAAGAAACAAAGGAGAAACATCGAAAGTTGAAGATACAAATAAGACCGGCTGCATATTTCGCAATGGTTGCCATGTTGTTTTTTGCCGTTGGTTTTGTTGTGAATGATATATATTTTACAGGCAATATTGTCAGTGAAATGCCAGGTAAGATTGATAAAAATATTGTTGCAAGCGATGTTCTTGGAATAATAAATAAGAATATGCAATTGCGGGGTAGTCCTAACACAGCATCTTTGGTTTCTGTTGTAGAGGAGAGTGGACTTTACAAGATAACGATATCCATTGGTGGTCAGGAAATACCTGTTTATGCAACACAGGATGGTAAGTATTATATTGATGCAGCCTACCCTATTGATGAAATAAAAAAGCAACTTGATGCAGCATCTGCTGCACAGTCTCCTGAGACGCCTAAGAAGGACAGACCAGAAGCACATGTATTTGTCATGTCTTTGTGTCCATTTGGTCTGCAGTTTTTGAAGGCATATATACCTGTCATGGAGCTTCTTGGTGATAAAGCAGATCTACAAGTTAATTTTGTTCATTACGCGATGCATGGAAAAAAGGAGATAGATGAAAACACACGAATGTACTGCGTAGAAAAGGAGGAAAGAGATAAATTCACCCAGTATCTGAGATGTTTTGTTGAGAGCGGAAACGGTGAAGATTGTCTCAATAAGACAGGTATAGATGCAACCAAGATTCAAACATGTATGCAAGAGACGGATGAACAGTTCAATATAACAGGACTTTACAATGATAAAAGCACATGGTCCAATGGAAGGTATCCACCATACCTCGTTAATGCAGATTTAACAAGCCTTTACGGTGTTAGAGGTTCACCAACCTTTGTTATAAATGATAAAGTTGTTAAAGTAGCACGTTCTGCTGAGGCCATAAAAGATGCTATATGTTCAGCATTTACCGAACCACCAGAAGAATGCAACCGGACTCTTAGAGAGGATCCAGAATCCCCGGGTTTAGGTCCTGTAGGTTCTGGCACGAGCCCATCTGGTGATTCCCAGTGCAAATAGTCAGCATTTCTAAGCAAAAGTAGGAGAAAAGTCCGGAATATAAAAATCACAAACATTCTTTTGTTTTTAAGAAAACTAGTATAGACAGCAAAAGAAGTATAATAAGAGATAGATTATCTAACCCAGGAAACACAGCAGGATAGTTGAAGTTCAATTTTATTTCATCAAAATCTAGAAGATATATATCTAACTCACTACTTGCATTAAGATAAAGCATATAGTCTCCGGTATCGGTTGAAACTATTTTGACATGGAAAATCTTCTCTTCATTGGGATTCAAACCAACTGTTAAAACTCTGCCCCTCTGGGTTATTTGTGCATCAGGACTATCAACAAATGTTGCGTGTGGATATCCTGAGAGCCATACAGTAACATTGTCATAATCATACTGAAGATTTCTCACATAGACCTTTATGTAGCTTGAACCACCGAGCTCTGCATGGGTCCCGCGTCCAGCAAAATTAGCCAGAGGGTGAGTTACTATATAGAAATAATCGGTTTCATTATAGTTTCCTGCCCTGTCGTATGCAGCAACCTGATACTTGATTATGGTGTCTTCGGCATAATCCACAGTCACATTACACTCGCTTATGCCTCCATATGGATCACCTGAACCACACTCTTTAGTGTAATAGTTCTCTATGTTATTTTGAATAACCCAGTATCTTATAGTATTGTTAAGTATACCCGAGATGTTATCATATGTTTGTGAAACTATGGTTACATTATCTGTGAATTGCGATGATAAGACTTTAACTGTTATCTGAACCCCTTCATCATTATATGCTGTTACATTTATCTGAGGTTCAGAAATATCTATTGTGACATTTCTATACGCTCCGACACCGTAAGGTTCAACATTTCCTGCATTATCAATTGCTCTTAGTCTGAAGTAATATGTCACATTTTCCGTAACATCTGTTGCATATCTTCCAAATGTGACTTCCTTTAAGGTTGTGCATTCTGTTCTATCACCGAATCGATTATAAACAATGTATTGCCAATTGATTGTGTCATTACTCCATTGAACATCAAAACATTTTATGCCAGAACCTGTGTCAACACCATCCCAGCTAACACTGAACTCTGTTGTATTCATCCATTTGTGAGTTGGTTTTATGAACCAAGATATGGGTTCTTCTCTATCAACAAATGTTTCGTTATAAGACCATGGACCCGTATTATTTGCATTGTCAGTTGCACGAACCCTAAAGGCATAACTTCCATCACTATATCCTGAGACATTAACATATGCAGATTGCCTTGTCGTCTTACAGCCACTTTGACCATATATATCAGTTATACACTCCCATACACCTGTGATATTCCATTCAACATCAAAATACTGAATACCAGAACCGCCATCAAACCCTGACCAGTTAAGTTCGACTATATCACTTGTTTGATATTCTGACACAGAAAGAGACGCAACAGGGTCTGTTATGTCAATACTTGTGTTTTCTGCTTCTGAGAAATCACCAGTATTGCCTGCATTATCTGTCGCTCTAACCCTGAAAAGATAGGTTTGATTATCTTCTATTAAAGTAGCTGTTCCAGGCCAGTTAGGGCCGAAAACTGAAGATGTTTGTGTGGTTGAACCGAACCAATCCGTCCAGTCCCGAACCAAGCTTCCATTCAGCCATTCAACTCTGTATTGAACATGATAAGATGCTATACCCGAACCAGAACCATCGTTGCCATGCCATGAAACCATAAAGGATGTTTCGTTTGTCCAAACAGGAAGAGGGTCTATCAATGCTGTGGGTGGTGTTGTGTCAAGGAAGATTGTATCACTAACCTCTCTTATGTTGCCTGCTTTGTCTCTGACTTGGTAGTAAACGGTTTTCCATCCATCACCAGTTGAAAGTGTCCATGTTTTGGTCACTCTGCATGTCTCCCAAGATGACCATGTTATTCTGTCATTACTGTATCTACATTTATCTATTCCTGAACCGTGATCAGAATATGAAAGTGTTAATGTTACCGTGGTTGTGCTTGTGTATGTATCACCATTGTTAATGATTATGGATGCTGTGGGTGGTGTTGTGTCAAGGAAGATTGTATCACTAACCTCTCTTATGTTGCCTGCTTTGTCTCTGACTTGGTAGTAAACGGTTTTCCATCCATCACCAGTTGAAAGTGTCCATGTTTTGGTCACTCTGCATGTCTCCCAAGATGACCATGTTATTCTGTCATTACTGTATCTACATTTATCTATTCCTGAACCGTGATCAGAATATGAAAGTGTTAATGTTACCGTGGTTGTGCTTGTGTATGTATCACCATTGTTAATGATTATGGATGCTGATGGGGGAACAAAATCATGCCACGTACCATCTTGACATTTCCATTCACCATTCATTGAAGACGTAGCAAGGCACAGACCATTTAATACACAGTCTGTTGATGAATCGCAACATGCTTCATTATCTGAGGATTGAGAGCAAAGACCCTCACCGTTATCTTCACATGTTCTCTTATATTCTCCAGAATCGTCGCCACAACACGTTGTTGCTGAGACTTCACCACCAAGATTCCAATGATCTGAACCTACACATCCATTACAAAATGTTGGGCTACGATCTGGGTCTTGCCACGCACCTGAATTACAATATGCCTTGGTTCCGTAACATGAACCTGATGAGTAACATCTGTTATTATAAACACAATCTGTATCTGCATTACAACACGCATCATCTCCTGGGTCATCACTACACCATGAACCACAAAGTCGTGTTAGTTTGTATTCATTAGCATCATCACCACAACACGTTGTTGCTGAGACTTCACCACCAAGATTCCATCGACCAGAACCCAGATGACATCTGCACCAAGTTTCAGAGCCATCCCAGTTTACTGAATAAGCATTACCAGAATCACTTCCACCCTCACCGCCTATAACTTCCCATGTGTATTGACCTTCCTCTGCGCAACAATTTGAGTCCAAAAATGAACAGGTGGTGGAACAGGTGGTGGTGGAACTTCCGCTGTAAGAAAAATACCTTATATCCTCTTTCACAACTCTTCCGCTGGGACTGTAAATTCTGCATCTTACCCAATACTGTGCTTCTACAATCGTAGGTGTAAGAAATAACAAAATTAGAAAAAATAACACAAAGGTTTTCATATTTTATTTTTTATCTTTAATTATAAAATAAATATGTATGAAATTATAGAATGGGGTGTTCTTCTTTTTTTAGGCCTGATAACAGCCTGTGAGGATTGGAAATATCACAAAATAAGAAACATATGGACAGGTACAGGGATCGTTTTTGGATTGATATGTAATTTTTTGCATTTTTCCTTTTTTCAAGTACTCGGAATGTTTCTTCTTTTTTTAATCATAGGAATGGGTCTTTGGTATGTAAATGTGTGGTCTGGTGGTGATGGGAAGCTTTTTATCATGTATTGCCTGCTTTTAATGGGTCTTCTTCCATCCTTAGATCCTTTTCTCCCTCTTACACTTCTTGTGAATGTTTTTCTTCCTTGTTTCCTTTTTCTCCTGGTTAAACTTATCTTTCACCCACCAAATTTAACCTTTCTAAAATCCTCTCTTCAGAGTGAGGGATATTTCCGTTTCTTTCTTCCTTTGAGTTTTTTTGCCCTCTTAAGAATCATTCTTTTTGTATTTCATTTTCATCTGGATTATTTGTTCAGGCTGGTAATAGTTTTTCTTCTCTATAAAATTTCCGAAACTTTGATTAAAGAAAGAGTAAATTTGTTTGGAATAATCCTCTTTATCCTTACCTATACAATAGGAATTGTTTTTTCAATTTTCACTCTTTATTACTTTCTCTTTTCTATTTTCATTTCTATTCTTTTTGTTTTTGGAGAAAGAATTATTTCAATACTTTCGTATGAAGTCTATTCTATAGAACTGCCAGTAAACAAACTAAAACCAGGCGTGCACCTAGCGGATGTAGTCTATAAAGAAAAAAACACGTGGAAAAAATCTCCAAGGTTTTCTGGTCTCGAGAAAAGATTCGAAAACAAACAACTCTTTACATCTTCTATCCTTAAAAAAGAGGATATAGAAAAACTTAAAAAAACGGGTATAAAACATCTCAGAGTTTATCAAACCACCCATTTCGCTTTTTGGTTCCTTATAGGAGCTATTCTTACAGGAATTCTAAAGGAAAACATTTTTATTTACACATTCCATTTATTGTATTAGATGGAAATAAAAACTAAAAATGGATTTGCAATTATTGAGGTAAGCCCCAAAATTTACTCACTTTATACCATCTATTCCGCCGCTTATGTTTTTTTGGACAGATGTTATATAATCCTTGATGAAAATTCAAATAATAATAAAATAAGTATTTATATCAAACCAAAAGGAAATGAAAATCCCGAAGTAGTGGCAATGGAATTTTACAATGAACTCATAAACTATGGAAAGTATTTTTCTACCATAAAGGAAAATTTCGAACTTAGTAAGATGATAGTTCAGAGAGCGCTTTTCTCTGCAGACCCCAGTATTGCACAGGAAATGGAGGAAAAAGAAATTAAAGAACTTATTAAACAACTAGAAGAGGAAGAGATGAACAATGTGGATAATAAAAATGAATGAAAAGGGAAAGTTTTCTCTGTCCCTGAATAAAAAACTTTATTCCAAAGAGTGTATAGAAAAAACTAAAAAGGAGTTTAAAAAACAAGGAATAGAAATAAATGAAGCAGAAAGATATTACACAGTTACATGTTCATCTAAAACCCTTCTTTTAGAATTTGCAAACAGAGCATTGTCTTTGATGAGATAGGTGAATAAAAATGGAACATGGTTTACTTCCATGGAATCATTTAAAACTTCAAAATAAGTATCTCGTTACCACATCTTTTGGGGGATGGTGTATTCTTACTTCAAAGGAATTTCATTCATTTCTTCATAACAAAATAGATGAAACCCTTAGAAAGAAATTGGAAGATTCGCAGATTATTCTTACTTCTAACAATGTAGAAGATGTAATAAAAAGATATAAAGGGCTCAAAAGGCTTTTATTTCAAGGACCCTCTCTTCACATAATCTCAGTTACGGAGCAATGTAATCATAATTGTATATATTGTCAAGCGAATTATACTAAAGGTAAAAAAGGGCATATGAATGAGGAAACAGCCATGAAAGTCTTGGAATTTATTTTTGAAACTCCCAGTAAAGCGATTGCTATTGAGTTTCAGGGGGGAGAACCACTTTTAAACTGGAAAATAGTTAAGCTAATAATAGAAGAAGCGGAAAGATTGAATGAGAGTTACGAGAAAAAGGATTTAAGATTTTCTCTGGTTTCAAATCTCAGTATTTTGGATAAAAAGAAATTGGATTTTTTAGTGCGTCATAGAGTGGGTTTATGTACCTCTCTGGATGGTCCTTCAAAGGTTCATAATGCTAATAGAAAATTTATCAATGGGGAAGGAAGTTATCAAAAATTGACAGAAAAAATGAAAATGGTAAAGGACGTTTTTGATAAATACAAACTTAAATTTTACGCCCTTCTCACGGTAACTGCTTACTCTCTTCCTTACTGGAAAGAAATAATTGATGAATATGTGAAGTGGGGATTTGATATCATTCATCTGAGATTTCTCAATAAACTAGGAAAGGCAAAGGAGAATTGGAAGGAAATAGGATATACACCAGAGGAATTTTTTGATTTCTGGAAAAAAAGCATGGATTATATACTGGAACTTAATAAAAAAGGTGTGCTTCTAAAAGAAAGGATGTCCTTTGTAATGCTACAGAAAATTTTAAAGGGAGAAGATCCAGGATATACAGAGCTTATGTCCCCTTGTGGTGCAGGAATCACACAACTCCTTTACAACTACAATGGAAACATATATACCTGTGATGAAGCAAGAATGTTAGGAGAGGATATGTTTTTATTGGGAAATGTCCATACCCATACTTACAAGGAAGTGATAAGGTCTGAGAATCTTGTGGCTACATGCTATGCCTCTCTTATAGAAAATTATTGTGAAAGGTGTGTGTTTCGGTCTTGGTGTGGAACATGTCCTGTGATTAATTACGCTACGGAGGGTGGAATCCTTCCAAAAATCACCCAAACCTTTCGATGTAAAGTATATAAAAAACAGTTCGCATATTTATTTAATAAGATTCAGAACCCTGAAAATTTAGAAATATTTAAAAGGTGGATAAATGAAGATTAAAAGAACTCTTATTCAATTTCTTAAGGATGAAGAAGGAAACATCACTAAGGAAAATATTCTAAAACTGGGTATCGCTCTTGGAACTGTCTCATTTGCACTGGTAAATAATGTTGCAGCCGATCACTCAAGCCATACAAACACAATTGATGGCAGCTCTACCACTCAAAGTGGTGCTTGCACTGTTCAAGGAACTCATACTCATCATGGAAGTCACACAAGCTACTAATAGAAATCTACTTAAATATATAACAGGTATTGTTGTAATTTTTTTAGTGTGTATCTTTTTTGGAGTATATTTTTTTTCTTATTCTCAACCATCTCTTCCTTCTAAAAAACAAGTATCTCTTGTGGATTATGTAGCAGAAACAAAAGCGTCAGATATCAAAAGTATACTACTTCTTCATAATCCGATTCTGGGTGGATGTTACGCGGTTTTTCATCACAATAAAAGCATCTGCGAAGCCAATTCAGACCCAAGACTTTGTTATCAAGAATATCTTTACTATATTCTTTTGGATTCTTCTCTTCGAGGTTCTTGCGAAACCTATAGAAAAGAAGTTAGAGAGTTTGCAAACAGGTTCGGTGTGACATTAGATTATTATTTAGATGCTTGTGAAAAGTTAAAGGCAGGTGAAATAATGTTTTCTGAAGTAGACGAATATTCCGAAATATTTTTTAATTCTCTTTACAAGAAGGATGTGAATTTATGTCTTTCACTTCAGAAACTTGCAGAAGTCACTCAAAGTGGATGTGAAAAATCTATATTTGAGTATTGGGCTGTGAAGGAAAACAACGAGAATTACTGTAAAAACATAAGTTCTCTTTATGGACAAGAGCAATGTAAGGCTTTTGTGAACAAAAATTGCGACGAGGTTATAGAACAACTTGCCAGGGATTGGTCTTATTTCTCCCTTGCAAGAGAATTTAAAAATACAACTATCTGTAATAATATTTATCATCAGGAAATAAAAAATCTGTGTTTAGATACCACAAAGGACTACAATACCACCTTCAGAACCTTCGGGAATGGAGAAACCATGGATATATTCTGATTTACCAATGAAGCATTTTCTTCTTCAATTTTAATCTTCTCATATCAATAAGATGTCTGAACTTGCCAGTTTCGGTTTTAGGAATCTCTTTAGTTTTTCTAATTTTCAGTTCAAAACCAAACCATTTAGAAAGTTGCTCTTTTATTTTCTCCCTGTTGATAAAATCTTTTTCAAGTAAGTTTAAAATTACAATATCTCTATAGGAAGTATCTTTTTCTATCAACAGATAAAATTCCGGGTGCCCAAGAATACCGAAAATCAAACTCTGTATCTTATTTATCGACCACAGCTCACCATCGATATTTATCCATTCATTATGTCTTCCTATAAGCTCGATGTATTTTTTTCTTCCCTTTTTTACAAATTTCACATAATCTCCAACAATGTATCTTATAAAAGGCATGGAATAATTATAGAGATCTGTGATCACAAGTTTACCTTCCTGTTTTTTCTTTTCAGAATTAATAACTTCTACTAGCAATCCATTATCAAAAAGTCTTAAATACTCATCATCAGGATTCTCTGTAATACCCAGGCCCATAAACTCGTTACAACCATAAAGATTGTAGACCTTTGCCCCAGAAATTTTTTCTATCTCCTTCTTGAACTCAGGATGAAGCTTTTCGCCCGTAAGAACAATTTTTTTCACCGAAGATTTTCCGATCTCACTGATTGGCTTAAAAATCTGGTTTGTATAAGAAATTATGATCTCAGGTGAGAATTCTTCTATTATGTAAACTAACTGTGAAATTTTTTTATCACTATCTAATGTTCCAAAAAAGAGATTACAAACGCCTAACTTTTTTAAACTCTCATTAATCACTTTTCCTGGTCCGTTTAAAAAATTTGATGTAAGATTTATTACCATTCGTCCTTCATCTATATTTATAGCTTTCAATATTAATTGGGTTCTAAATACACACATTTCCCAAGCTTCTGGAGAATGGAAAATAAATGTTTTTGCGGAAGTAGTTCCAGAAGTAGCTGTAATGTTTACAGGTTTTACAGGACAGTCAGAAAGCTTCCAAGTTTTTAATTCATCCTTTGTTGTAAAAGGTAGAGAATAAATATCATTTATTTTTTTAATTCTTATTCCTTTGAATTTTTCAAGATGGGAAAAATTTTTCAAGAGTATGTTAAACAATTCTATATCTTCCATTGGGTTAATTTTTAATTCAAGAAATTTAAAAATTTTTATGAACTCTTTGTTTAAGCCTTTAAGCGTAGAGGCTGCTCTAAGAAATTTTGGAGGATACCTAAAATATTTTGGAAGTCCTAACGAAGATATAAAGGATTTGATAGAGGTTTTGAAACCTAAGAAAGAAGAGAGAGTTTTGACCTGTTGCAGCTCTGGTGAGATTCCTTTTACCTTTGTTGGATATACAGGAGAAAAAGGAGAGATTATAGCCTTTGATAATAATCCTGCTCAATTGGCTGTAACGGCGAGAAAAGCGTATCTCCTGAAAATGGGAAAATACTCCCAAAAATATCTTCCCACCTTTAAAGAGATAACTGAAGTTCCTCCTAAAAATCTTGTATCACCGCATCCTGTTATAATTTACACAAACCTTCATAAAAGAATAATACATCTTGTCTC